>NZ_CAKJTR010000178.1:0-9477 GCF_917627355.1 Protofrankia sp. Cj3
GGGGTGCAGGGATCGCGGATAGATGAACAGCCGTCTTCGTAGTTGAGCACTACATGAGCAGCGGGTCGCGAGCTATTTGAGCAGTCACCCGTAGTTGCGGGGGCGCGTGATCCCTGTGGCTTCCCTTGGTAGTGCTGGGTGTCGTGGCCGGAGGTGGAACGGGTCGCAGCCTTCGGTGAACAGGGCCTCCGCATCGACCCGGCCCGACGCGGAGGGTGTTCAGCCGGGCTTTTCCATGTCGATGAACTCCACGGGCCCGTAACCGTCGAACGTCTCGGTATGCCGGCCTGTCTCGGTGAAACCGAGGTACCGGTACAGGCGGATGGCGCGTTCGTTGAAGGCCGCGACATCGAGCACCACGCGGCACCGGCCGTAGATGGGGCGGGCGAACTCCAGGCCCGCCAGCACGAACTGCTCGCCAAGCCTACGACCGGTGAGATCCGGCCGTAGGCCAAACCCGTAGAACAGCCCGTCGTCGACCGGCTCGAAGAAGTAGAAGCCGATGAGGGCGCCATCGTCGTCGCGCACGGCGAGGAAGAGCTCGGGGTTCTTCACGGGTAGGCCGTCGGTGTCGTAGAAGTCGTACGGCGGGTCGTAGCGCCAGGCGTCGCGTTCGCGGAACATGGCGTCGTCCGCCGGTTCGATCCTCACAGCTTCCGCCCGTCCCGAGCGCTGGTGCACCCCGTCAGCGCGATTCTCCCACGGCAGGCGGTGGCTGGACGCAGCCATGGAATGCTGGCCCTACCGCATCCGCTGGGCGCGACGGGCAGACCGTCCGGCGTTCCGGGTCAGGGAGACGCGGTCGGATCGAGCTGCGCGCATCGCCGGGAGCGGCGTCGACATCCAGTCTTCCTGTCTGGTCGGCGCCCTGCGGCTGAAGGCGGGTTCGTGGTAGCCGCCGCGATGAGCCGTCCGGAGGCTGGCGGGTCTGCGGGATCGCGTGACGTGATGAGCATCATGTCGGCCAAGACGGGCTGGATGAGTGAGGCGGTCTTACCGGCGGGGTGACGGCGTTGTCGCAGGTAGCTGGGGATGCGGTGGCGCGGTTCGGCTCGCGTCCCCATGCGGCGGGGCGGCGGACGGCCCCCGTAGGGCGCAGGTGACAGCCGTATATCGGATTGTCGCCTTACGGTCAGATAGTGCAGCCTTGGGCGAAGTGCCCGTCACGCAGAGGGGCTACGGGGGCGGCGAGGCAGTCGCGCTGCGCGGCGGCACGGTCGAGCAGGCCCGGAGGGTCTGCGGATCTGCCGTGGGAGTGAGCGTGACAGGGATTGAGGCTCTTTCTGGTCCTGATCGCCGCATTCTGTTGCACGATCTGCGGCGCACGCTGAGCCCGAGCTGGCTCCCTGACGTTCTGGTCGCGCTGTCGAGCGGTCCGCAGCCGTATACGGGCTTGTTGCGCACGCTGCGCAGCTATGACGTTCCTCGGGGTCGGCGCTGGCCCCAGCCGCTCATCCAGGAAGCCGTATTGGCCCGGACGTTGCGGTGGATGCAGCGCCGGGGGCTGGTCGAGCGTGCGCGGGAGCGTGCGTTCCCGTTCGCCACGGTCTACTGGCTGACCCCGGCGGCGAAGGAACTGGCGGATCTGGTCGCGCCGATGGCGCAGTGGGCGGCGGCGCATGAGGAGCTGCTGGAGCTCGATCGGCGGGCGTGGGCCGAGCGGCGGCGCCGCAAGAACAGTAGCGGAAACCGTCGGCCGCGGTCAGGCTGAACGCGCGCCAGGCGGACCGGGCCGCGTCAGTGCCTGGAAGGCGCGATCGGTGTCGGGTGTGGGCCGCTCGCCAACCTCGGCGAGGGCCGCGATCAGCTGACTGTAGGTGGTCGCGACGGCGTTGTGCTGACCGAGGCGAGCCTGGGTGCGGGCGATCTGAACGTAGAGCTGTTCGTTGTAGGGGTCGAGGCGGCGCAGCGTTTCCAGCAGCTCCAGGCGCTGCGGGGTGTCCTCGCCGATCGTGGCGGTGATGCTGGCGAGCGCATCGGAGACCTGGCGGCGCAGGTTCTCGCGGTGGGTTTCGGCCCAGGCGCCGGCGATATCGTCGGACAGGTGGCCGGCGTAGGTGGCGGCCAGCGGGAGGATCGCGGCGAGCTCGTCGGCGGTGGTCGTCGCGCGGCGGCGCGCGTCGAGAGCCTCGTTGACCTGCCAAAGGTCGACCGTGAGCAGGTCGCGGCGCAGCCGCCAGCGCCGATCATCGTGGTCGAACACGTCATCGATCGCCCCGCCGGTGGCGGCAACAAGGGTGCGGCGTAGCTGGCTGATGGCGGCGTAGAACCGGTTGTCCCGCAGGCGTAGGGATTTGCCGTCCTCGGGCCAGACCGCGTCGATGATGACCCGGCGGCGGGCGCCGTCGGGATGGGCGGCGAGGTAGGCCAGGATCTCCCGGCTCGGTCCCCCGATACCGTCCACGGCCTGGTAGTCGCCGTCCGGTGCCAGCCGGTACAGCAGTTGTAGCCGGCCGAACAGGGTGAGCAGCAGCGGCGTGGTTGCCCGCGGCGGGCGCCGTAGGTCCCGTGGCGCGCTCGCGGCGGGCGTCGGCGGCGGTGCCGCGTCCGTGTGCTCGGTGGGGCCTGCTCCACGACCGCCGGGGTGTGACGGCTCGTCCGGGTCCGGCGGTGTGTCTGGTCGTGGCCGGCCGCCGGGCGGCGTCGCCGCGGGCCGGAGTCCGGGGTTATCGAGGGGCGGCGCGGAGGTGGGAGACGGGGGCGGGGGCCCCTGGGTAGGGTTTGCCCGCCGAAACTCCTCCTGGTTGGCGGCCGGCGCGTCGGCGTCGGCGAGCAGGTGGAGCAGGTGGGCGGTGTCGGTCTCAGGCAGTGTGAACAGTCGGCTGCCGGTCAGGGCGGCGGCGATGTCGGGACTCGCGGCGCCGACCACCCCGTCTGGCCGTACCCGGGCGGTCGCCCCGGGCCGCCACTGCCCGTACAGGATGCCCACGACACCGAGCGGCGAGCCGTTGTCGAGCACGGCTTGCAACCGGCGATCCGACGTCTGGTCGGGGGCCGCGATCACGACCAGGGTGGAACGGCTGGGGTCCTCCCCGGCCACGGCCCGCCGCGCCCGGGTAACGACGTCGGCTTCCAGCCGGTCCAGCAGCGTGGGCAGGTCGGCGACGACGTGCAGCCGCTGCGGCGCCGCCGCGGTGGTGTCCTCGCCCAGCATCCGCCGCACGTCGGCGGCGGGGATGAGGATCTCGACGGGGGCGGTGTCGGGCTGGTGACGATCGGCGAGCAGCGCGACGAGCAGGGCGCGGATCGCGGCGTCAGCACCGGGTCCGATCAGCCCGAGGCCGCGGGTGGCGGCGAGGTCGAGCGCGAGCGGCTGGCCGTCGCCGGTCGTGCCGACGACTCTGGTGCCGGGTAGGGCGGCGTGGGCGGTGGCGGTGGCTGCCGCGCGGCGGCGGCCGGTGACGTGCGGGTCGCCGGGCGGGCGCACGACGACCAGATCGCCATCGGGGGTGCGTTCGGCAGTGGCGGCGTCGTAGGCGACGGCGAGCTGGCGGATGACCGGCGGCTCTTCAAGGTCATCGCGTCGGCCGCTGCCAGGTACGTAGTGCCGGCGGCGCCACAGCCGCACGGAGAACAATGCGACGACCAGCAGCGCGACCGCGCCCAGCCCGAGGTAGCCGCCGGACGGGAACGCCACCCCTGGCGCCCGGGTCGGGGTCGGAGCGGACGTCCGGGGAGACGGCATGGCCGGCGCGGTCGGCGGCGCGGAGGTAGGAGTGGGCGGGGCCGGACCCGCAGAGGGGCTGACAGTTGCCGGCGGGGTCGACCGCGCAGGGCCGGAGGGCGCTTGGCCGGTCGGGGGTGTGGCCGGAGGGCTGGAGGGTGCTCGGCCGGCCAGAGGTGGGGCGGGGGCCGGCTGGCCGGGCAGGCGCAGCACCCAACCGGGGCGGATCAGGCCCGGCTGGGTCAGTGCTCGTCCGTCCGCCTGGACGACGCCGTGGTTGAGTGCCCAGATCTCCGGCCAGCGGGCCCCGTTGCTCAGGCAGCGGTCCGCAATCCTCCACAACGAGTCGTAGACGCCGTTATGGGGCAACTGTACGACCACGGTCCCCGGCGCAGCCACCGGCAGCGTCGGGACGGTCACGCTGGCGGCGACGACCGGGACTAAGCGAGGGGCGGTGGGCGCGGTGGCGACCGCCGGCGCGGCGACCGGCCCGCCGGCTGGGGTGAGGGGGCCACGGGACTGGAGGACGGTGAGCAGCACCGCGCCCAGCAGGAACGTGGCCAGCCCCCGTATCCCGCCGGCGGGCACCGGCGGGCCGTACGAGGGCCAGCGGGCTTCGTGGACGACGTCCGGCACCACGAGGACGACCGAGACGGTGAACGCGGCCCACAGTGGCCACAGCAGCACGGCGAGGATGTCCAGTAGCAGGGTGTCGTCCATCGGTCCGGTCAGCCGCGCCTCGATCTCGTCCCAGGACGGCAGGTGGTGGGGAAGCGGCCAGCCGATGAAATGCCACAGCCCCCACGGCAACCCGACGATCAGGACGATCAGCGCGGCGAGGGCGACGGCGGCACGGACGATGCGGCCGAGTGCCAGCCCGCCGGCGGCGAGCCGGCGACGGAACGGCCGGGCCGGGATCGGCCGGCGGCGGGCGGGTCGACTCACGGGGCCACTCCGGCGGCAGGTGGGGCAGGGTGGGCGCTGCCGGTGCCGGTGACGATGAGCGTGTCTAGGCCGACGATGCCGAGCAGCTGGTTGTGGTGGGTCACGGTGACCGTCACGGTCACCGTGTTGTCCACGACGGTCGCGGTGCCGTTGGCGCCGGCCTGGGTTAGGTAGGCGCGGGCGGCGGTGACCGCCTGGTCCGGTAGGAGGCGGACCGCGCCGGTTGACCGGAAGGCCGTCAGGTCGAGTTGCTGGGCACCGGCGCGGGCGGCTTCCTGCGCGACGCCCATCGCACTGGTCTTGTCCGCCAGTGCCCCGCCGGCGTCCAGGATCAGGCCGCCGAACATCACGAACGCGGCAGCCACGACGACAACAAAGGCGGTGACCGTCCCGTCGTCCCGCCCACGGCTCATGTCGCCTGTCCAGGCTGATCGCCAAACGTGTCTACGGGCGAGGTCGAGGAGGCGCGCAGGGTTGCGCTGCCCGGGGTGCCGAGCATCGCGAGGTCGTCGAGGCGGGCGGTGCAGGTCACGGTCACCCGGACCAGGGCTCCCTGCGCGAGGCCGGCCGGGTCCGTGTCGACTGTCAGATCCTGGCAGGTGACCCCGGCGCCAGCCAGAGCGTTCTGCGCGGTGGTCCGGGCGTCGGTGACGGCCTGGGTGGGGGTACCGGCGAGCGATGCCGCGCGGGCGGCCTGGTGCGCGACGTCGGCGATCCACAGGCGCGCGTCGGACACCCGGTAGCACAGCACGAGGAACGCCAGCATGAGCAGCAGCACGGGCAGGATCAGCACCAGCTCGGCGGTCGCGGACCCTCGGTCCGGGCCGGTTGCCGGAGGCGGGGAGGTTGGGGGCGTCACGGGGCTGGCCGCCTGCGCTCGACTGGTCCCGCCGCGTCGGCGTCCACCCCGATGCGAAGCCCGGGTATGACGCTGGTGGCGGTGCCGTGGACGTGGACCGTAGCCTGGCCGGCGGTGCGGGTGATCGTGACCTGGGGGCTGGTGAGGCTGGACCGGCCGAGCTGGTCGAGGGTCGCGTCGGCCTCGGTCTGCCCGGCGGCGACGGTGCCGCCGTCGGCGCGGGCCGCGGCCAGCGCACGGGCGGCGGTGGCCTGCGCGATGTGGCTGGCGTGGGCCCAGACCGTGACCTGCGCGAGGATCAGTACGATCCCGAGCACCAGCGGCAGCACGAAAATCATCTCGACTGTCAGCGCTCCGGCATCCGCCCGGTGATGCGGTGCCCCCGCGGATACGGGTCGGCCGGACCGTCCCTTGCTACCCGGGCGGGCAGGGCCGCGGTGCGGACGCGTGCGCCATCGGCCGCCGGCTGCCCTCGGTGGGCATCCCGACGCAGGACGGCCGGAGACAGGGCGGCGTCGGTCATGGACCGGCCGGGCAGGGGCTGTCATATTCTTTCCGTCTACTCAAAGATGACGCTTCGGGCGGCATCCAATATCTTCGGGCCGAAGATGCCGATCACGATGAGCGCAAGCGCGGCCAGAAAGGCAATCCAAATCACCTGCTCGGTGGTGGAGCCTCGGTCGCGTTCATCAGGCGGCGCCTTGGCGTAGTGGTCGACGATCTGCGACCACCAGATGTAGAAACGGGCGAACACGGATTCCTCCGACAGTCGAAAGATCTATAGGGAGCGGGTTATCTGGGTCAGGGCTGGATAGAAGACGAAGACAATGAAGCCGATGGCGATCAGGACGCCGGGGATACTCATCCGTTCGGTCGCGGCGTTCGCGTCCGCTTCGGCGTCGTGGGCCTGGCGAACCCGCAGCGCGGCGGCTTTGGCGTCCAGACTTTGGCGGATCCGGGCGCCTTCGGTGCCGGCGAGCGCGACCGCGTCCGCGAGTTCCGTCAGCTCCGAGATCTGAAGATCCGCGCCGAGCCGGCCCAAGGCCGCCCACGGACTGACACGGGTTTCGCGGGCGGTCCGCAGTGTCCGTCGGATCACCACGAACGGCCAGCCGGTGCCGATGGTCGCCGCGTCGGTCAGCGCGGTCTCGACACCCGCGCCGCCGGCGAGCAGGACCTGGATCAGGGACAGGTAGGCCGACAGCGCATGTCGGAAGGCCCGGCGCTGACGGTTGGCCTCCGCCCGAACCGTGAGGTCAGGCAGCAGGAATCCGAGGACCGCGAGGAGCAGCGCGAGCGCGACCGGCACCGCCGGCGGAAACGGCCGACCGCCCGCGGCGAAGGCCAGCCCGACGACCGACGGAAAGAGCAAACCAGCAAGCCCCGCGGTGGCCTTCTCCGCCAGGTGGGCCTCGACGGAGCGGCCGAGCGCCGCCAGGTCCTGCCACAGCGCCGTGGTGGGGAGGCCGGCCGCGCGCAGCGGGCCGACGAACGGCCGGCCCGCCCGCACGGCCCACCCGTCCTGCTCGGCCGGCGCTGCCGCCGGCACGGCGGACGCCGCGGGACTGGGGTCGAGCCGGGCCAGCACCTCCTCCAGCGACGGGCGCGGCGGGAACAGCCATACTGTCAGCGCCCACAGACCGACCCCAACCCCGACCGCCAGTAACATCATCAGCACGCTCATCGAGGCACCCGCCCCACGGCCGCTGAGACCGGTGCCGTCGCCGACGCGGCCTGCTCCCCCTCCAAGAACCGGTCTGGGTTCTCGATTTTCGACATGCGCCTCAGCCACACGAACCCGGCGACGAAGATCGCCCCGACGGCGAGCAGAACCATCTGGCCGGCAGCTGTGCTGTAGGGCGCCAGGAACGCGCGGTTGAAGATCACCAGTCCGCCGGCGAACCCCAGCGAGGTCACGACAACGACCCGCATCGTGGTGCGCATCCGGGCACGGCCGACCTCGATGCGGCCCAGCATGTCGACCTGGGCCCTGGCCGTGGCCGCGAGCTGGCCCAGCAGCCCCGACAGCTGCCGCGCCTGATGCTCACTGGCCAGGATCAGCGCGCCAATCACGAGATCGGCCAGTGGGTCATCCAGGTCGCCCGCCAGCGCGCGTAGCGCCGGACCCAGCCGCTCGCGACGTTCGACCCGGGTGGCCAGCAGAGCGATCTCGCCGCGGATCGCCGCCGGGGCTGCGGGCGCGGTCACCACGATCGCCTGCTCCAGGCCGGCCGCGGCAGCCAGCGTGTCACGCAGCTGCTCGGCCCACACCGCGATCCCCTGCGTCCGCGCCACCTGCCGGGCCTGCTCCCGGTCCGGACCCAGCATCCGCGGCAGCCCATACACCGCCATCGCGATCAGCAGCCCGCCGACGACCCAGCCCGTCACTACGCCCGCGACGATCCCGGCCGCCGCAGCGGCGGCGACCCACCGGCCGAACCGCGGGTTCGTCCGCCACGGCCGGGGCAGAACCGGCGTGCGACGGCGACGGCGGGCGTCGTCGTCGGGCAGCCCCCGCCAGCCGTAGACGATCAGCAGCAAGCCGGCGCCCACCCCGAGGCCGAGCAGCCCGAACAGACCGGTCATCCCCACCACCCCCGCGACAGCACGTCCGGGTCCAACCCGACGTCGATCAGGTCGTCGAGCAGCTCGCCGGTCGGCGGGGCCGCCGGCAGGCCGCGCCGGTCGGGGCCGGGCCGGTACAGCTCGTTGGTGACCACCTGCGCGCCGTCGGCGTCCATGACCTCCCGCACCGACGAAACGACGCGGCGGCCGTGTTCGCCCCGGGGCTCGGCCAGGTGGACCACGACGTGGATCGCTGAGGCGATCAGCAGGTTCGTCGCCTCGATCGGCAGCTGTTCCGGGCCCTGCACTGCGTAGCTGGCCAACCTCGTGAACACGCCGCGGCTTGTCGAGCTGTGGATCGTCGTCATGGAGCCGTCGTTGCCCTGGCTCATGGCGTTGAGCATCGGGATCACCTCGCTGCCGCGTACCTCGCCGACGATCACCCGGTCCGGGGACATGCGCAGCGCCGCGCGGACCAGGTCCGAGGCGGTGATCTGGCCTTCGCCCTCGGTATTGGCTTCGCGGACCTGCATCGCGACGACATCCGGGTGGGCCTGCTCGTCCGCGTCCAAACCCAGCTCGTAGACGTCCTCGACCGTCACCAGCCGTTCGCTGGGCGGGATCTGGTCGGCGAGCGCGAGCAGCATCGTCGTCTTCCCGATCGCCGTCCCCCCGGCGACCACGATGTTCTTGCGCGCTTTCACCAGTGCGCCGAGCAGCGCCTCCAACCCGTGGTCAATCGTGCCGTTCGCCCGCAGCGCCGCCAACGTCACATGGCGGAACCGGTGCCGCCGGATCGACACACTCGGCCGCGCCGTCGCCGCCATGACCGCGAACACCCGGCTGTGGTCCGGCAAATGGAAGTTCACCAGCGGCGCGCCCCGGTCCCAGCGACGTTCCTGCACGCCGGCGTGCGCGGCCAGGTCCCGGATCAGACTGACCAGCTCGGCGTCCGTGCCGGTAATCGGTGGCAGCCGGTGACGGCTGCCGTCCGCCCGCCGGATGAAGGTCCGATCACCGTTGATGTTGATGTTTTCGATCGACGGGTCGGCCAGCAGCGGCTCCAGGCCGCCGAGCCCGAGAACCTCGGCCAGCACCTCGCCGTGGACCCGCCGCTCGTCCTCGGGCGACAGGACCGGCGCGCCGCGGGCCAGCTCTGCGGCGGTGTGCGCTTCGGTGAGATCAGACAGCACCGAGCGGGCGAACTCCTCCCTCGCGTCCGCCGACAAGGGTGGCGCGCCGACGTCCTCGTCCGCGCGCAGCCGGCGGGCGAGCGCGGCCCGCAGCCCCTCGCGCAGCCCCTCGCGCAGTGCCTGGGCGGCGGACCCCGACGCACGTCCGGGAACGTCGGTCGGTGCCGGCGCTGTGCCGTGCCACGGCGGCAGCCCCGCGGGCCAGCCCGCGCCGTTGCCGGCGGTCGGCGCGCGGGCGGGAACCTGTCTCT
>NZ_CAKJTR010000179.1:0-9418 GCF_917627355.1 Protofrankia sp. Cj3
CACCGCCAGGAACCACGAGCAGCCCGACTTCTGCCACTACCTCGAGCATGAGGCCAGCCTGCCCGAAATCGCGCTTTTCGTAGCGGCCGAGGAGCTGGTCGACGGCAGATTCGACGATCTGGTCGCCTTGGCCCAGGTAGGTCTTTCAGGCGCGGCAAAGATGACCATCGCGGAGAACTACTGGGACGAGATGGGACGCGGCGATCCGAGCCAGGTCCACACACGCCTGTTCGCCTCTTCCAGCGCCTACATGTCGAGCCTGCTTGCCGCCCACGGCGCCGGCATCGACGATCTGGAGTGCGCCGAAATCTACGAGAACGCCTGCCTGCTGATGTCCTATGGCATCCACCGCCATCTCACCCCGCGTGGCCTGGGCGCGATGGGAGTGCTGGAACAGAGCGCGTCGCCGCGCTTCGAGGCCATGGTCCGCGGTTGTGCTCGGGCCGGCGTGCCGGATACGGCCATCGAATACCAGCGCCTGCACATCCATGTCGACGCGGACCACGGGAAAGAATGGCTTGAGAACGTGCTTCTGGCGCTCGCCGGCACGTCACCGGCGGTCCTTCGGGAGATCTGTCTCGGCGTATGTATCCGGGTCGATGTGGCGGACGCCTATTATCAAATGATCTTAATGAGGATGCGCCGGCTGCGAACGATCATCAAAAGCCTGTCATGAGTGAACACGATGTTCCGGCGGCGCTGCTGGCCCGCACCCTCGTCACCCGGCAGGACGAGATGACCTTTCTGGGGCGCATCTGCGTCGCAGGCATACTCACCTCAATCGGCGGCTGGCTGGCGCTGCGGTCCTCTGTTCTCCCAGCCATGGCCGGCGTGCTGCTGCTCGCGGCGATGATGGTCCACTGGGTCGAGCTGGCGCACCAGTGCCTGCACCACAGCGCGTTCCGGTCGGCCCGTCCGCACCGCCCGGTCGGCATGGCCATGAGCCTGCCCTTCCTGGTCTCCTTCAGTCACTACCGGGTGCGCCACCTCCAGCACCACAAGAATATAGGCACGGCCGCCGACACCGCGTTCTTCGATTTCGACACCCGACAGCACATGACATTTTCATCATTTCTCCGTGAACTCCTCAACTATGGCCGGGTAGTGTCCGTAGCGCGTTCCACAGGGCAGTCACTCAAGGGAGAATGGAGATATTCCGGGGGTCAGATCAGCCCAAAGACGCACCGCTATGTCACGGCCGAGTACCGTATTATCGGTGCTTTCCTCGCTATCCTCGTCATCGCCGTGGCGCTCGGCGGTGGCCAGCTGGTCCTACGGCTGTGGCTGCTACCGTTCCTCCTTGCCACCCCGCTTCATTTCCTCATTGAGCTGCCTGAACACATTTACTGTGACAGCGATTCCAGGAATATTCTACGCAACACTCGTTCGATTACAGGCAGCCGCTTTTCCCGCTGGTTCACCAACAGCAACAACCTACATGTCGAGCATCATCTGGCGATGCTGGTGCCGTTACAGAAACTGTCGCCGCGGCATCCACTCGTCCAAGCCCACGGGACATATGTGCTCACCAGTTACCCAGTCTTCTACCAGAAGTTCCTGCACAGCCTGTCGCTTCGCCGCCGTCAGTCTCAGCAGGCGCCGAGGGAACCAGCTTTCTACCACGCCGGCTCCCTCGAACTGCAGCGCGAGTTCGGCACCGAACGGCTCGCCCAGCACATCGCCGACCGGTACGTGGCACCCGCCCTCTCCACACAGGATGTATCGATCATCGAGGCGGCGGACTGCTTCTACCTGGCCACCGCCGATGCCGACGGGCGGCCGGACTGCTCGTACAAGGGAGGATTTCCTGGTTTCGTGCGGGTAACCGGCCCGCACACCTTCTGCTTTCCTAGCTACGACGGCAACGGAATGTTCCGCAGCCTCGGCAACATCCGGGCCAACCCGGCGGTGGGACTGTTGTTCATCGACCCCGGAAGGCCGGTGAAGCTACGTATCAACGGTGCTGCCAGCGTCCACACCGACCCGGCGCGGACCAGTGAGTTCATCGGCGCGGAAGCGGTCGTCGAAGTCCGTGTACGGAATATCTTCGAGAATTGTCCGCGGTACCTGCACGACCGTGTGACCGGGCAACATTCGAAGCACTGCCCGCGGGAGAACTATCAGCCGCCGGACCCGGAGTGGAAGAAGAAGAGCGAGTACGACGGCATGGTACGGCGTTTCGACGACGCCGGCGCCCCAGCCCTGCCTCATGTCCTCGCAGACCCACCAAGGAGGCCACAATAATGGGACCGGTCCGCTCTGTCACCCGAGAGCTGGGTACGGTCGGTTACGCGCATGGCAGTATCGCCGCCGAGCTCGGGGTCACCGCCGCGCCGGGGTCGCCCTGGGACTCCTTCGCACAGTCCTGGAACGACCTGCCCTTCGACCGGTACATGGCCGACCACGGCCGCTACCGGCAGCGTCGATACGCCGAGTTCCACCTCGTTCCGGCCAGCGGCACCGTCGAGCTGCTGCCGCACCGCGCCTACACACAGACCACGACGACGAACTATCTTAACGGCGGGATTGAACGGCTTTTCGCGCCCATGCAAGCCGTAACAGCCAACAGCCCAGTGCTTCGTACGGCGCTCCGCTGGGCCTGCGGCGAGCTGCAGGCATTGACAGGTCACCCGGCCTGGTTCGCCCAGGTCTTCCAGAACCGGATCATCTGCGGCCCCGGACTCATCGGTAAGCCAACGCCAGAAGGCGCCCACCATGACGGTGTCGACTATGTCCTGACGGTTATGGTCGAACGCCACCAGGTGGTGGGAGGCGTCAGCGTCCTCTACCACGACAGTGATCACAGAAAGCTCCTGGAACTAGCACTCGACGAAGCGGGCGGATTTTTGTTCAACAACGACAAAACGACCCTGCACGCCGTTACGCCTATCAACAGCATCTCGCCGCCAACCGAAGGGCATCGGGATGTCCTGATAGCAATTTTTACCCACATGGAAGACGGCAAAATTCCACTGACGGGATGACAAATATGGAGATAAAATTCCAGGATCTGACACACGATGATGAGGACCTGGTCATCGAATTTCTCGTCGAACTCTACCCGACGGTGTCCGAGGCGGTCTTACGTAAGCGCTTCAGCACTATTTCCTCCGCCGGGTGGCACTGCACAGTGGTGCTCGTTGACGGTATGCCGACCGCGCTCGGGGGCTACTGGATACAGACCCGCTTCTGGTGCGGGCGTTACATGTACCTTGATCACTTCGTGACTCACAAATCACAGCGTTCGCTGGGGGTCGGCAGAGCGCTGCTCGACCACCTCCTGCAGCTGGCCCGCGACGAGAACTGCGAAACGGCCTGTTTCGACTCCTTCATCGCCAACGAAAGAGGGCAGAAATTCGGGCATCGTGCTGGCTTCGAAAACGTCGGGCTCCACTTCGTCCTGGACCTCACCAAGCCCACGGCCTTGCCACTGGCAAGCAACACAACCAAGTCCGCGGCCCCACTGTGGGCAGGGAACAGGACGTTCTGAGCTACCTTGCGGATACTCGTTGATCCGTGCATACGGCGCCGCGGACCCGGTGCCGTACCCGCCACGTCAGGCAACGACACTCCACCCGGCGGCCTTGACAAGCGCGTCCCGAACACAACTGTCCACAACCTTCACCTGATGATAAGGCCGAGATCATGACCGATCCGACCGCCACGGCGAACCCCTATGCGCGTGACGTCCTGTTCAGCCGGATGCTGGGAATCATCGACGAGACCGAACTGAAGACCCTGGCCACGAAGACAATCGCGGTGCCGGGCTGTGGCGGTGTCGGTTATACCCATGCCGAGACGCTGGTACGCATGGGGGTCGGCGGGGTGCACATCGCCGATTTCGACACCTTCGGCCCGGAGAATTTCAGCCGCCAGTTCGGCGCCACCGTGCACACGGTGGGAGCACGTAAGGCGGACGTGCTTGAGGAACGTCTCCTGTCCATCAACCCGGAACTACGGATCCGGAAGATCGAGGGCATTTCCAAGAAGACGGTCGACGAGTTCCTCGACGGTGTCGACGTCGTCTGCGATGCCTTGGACTATTTCGTCATCGAGCCACGGATCATGGTCTACGGCGGCGCCCGAGAACGATCGATCCCGGTAGTCATGTCCGGCCCAGTAGGCTACGGCGCGACACACCACTACTTCGACCCCGAGGGCATGGGCTTCGCTGATTTCTTCGACCTCACTCCGGACCTGAGCGAGCAAGAAAAAATCACAAACTTTGGTCTGGGGATCGCGCCGCTGGCACTTCAGGACAGCTACCTGAAAAACTCCGTCATCGACTTCGAGGCCCAGACAGGTGCCGCGGTCAGCAGTGCGTGCCTGCTGGCCACGACGCTCAGTACGACGTCCGCCTTCGCGCTGCTCCTAGGCAAGGAGATGTTCGTCAAACCGGTACCCTATATCTACCATATCGACTATCTCGTCGGACGTTTCGTCGAACATCATCTGACGGGTGGAGTGCGGAAACTGAAGGAACGCATGGCAGCCGGCGACACGCCCGTGTAGAAGCGTCCTGGCCGCAGGCTGCCCTATGACGTCATGCATGTCGGGCAACCCGTGGGATCCTCTGTCTGTGTCATCGCGCCACTAGGGCGGCACGATGACACAGACAGACAGTCCTATTGCCGGTCGCTCTAAGTCGTCGCGATTGCCCGCAGGATGTCCATCTTCGCGGCCCGGCGGGCTGGGAAGATGGCCGCGAGGACGCCGAGCAGACCGCCTATGATCACGACGGTGACGATCGTCCCCAGCGGGTAGGCGAACGCGTTGATACCCTGATCCTTGAGGGCAAGGGTCAGCGCCCAGCCGAAGAAACTACCGACGGCGACCCCGAGCACCGCTCCGAACACGGCGATCACCACCGCCTCGAGCCGTACCATCCTGCGTAGCTGGCGTCTGCTCATGCCGACGGCGCGCAACAGCCCGATCTCCCGGGTCCGTTCGATGACGGAGAGAGCCAACGTGTTGACGATCCCGAACAGCGCTATCACGACGGCTAGCGCCAGCAGGACGTAGACGAAGCCCAGCAGCTGGTCGACCTGCTTCTCCTGCTGCCGGACGAACTCGGACTGGTCACGCACCTGCACGTTGGGATACGACCGAGTAACGGAGCTGATTTCATTCCTCACCTGGTCGATTTTCGCGTCCGAAGCAATCCTGACCATGACGAACATGTCGAGGTCGGAATTGTAGTGTCGGCTGAACTCACTCAGGGAGACGAGGTACTTGCCAGCTACCTGGCTTTTCTGGTACGTCCCGGCGAGGGTGAGCATGGTCGGGCCATCCGGGAAAAGTACCGGAACCTGCTGACCGACGGCGAACCCGTCAGCTGTCACGGTGTCACTATCCATGATGATGGTCCCGTTGCCAAGCTTGGTGAGATCCCCGGTCACCTGGTGCAACGCGAGCAGCTGCGGCAGGGCGACCGGGTCACCCGCCAGGAGCGTCGCCTTCTTCCCCTTGATGTCAGCGATGTCCGACCGCAGCCCCGTGACCAGGTCGATACCCGGCCTGCCCCGCAGGGAACGGGCTATCTCGGGGCTGAACCCCTGGCCGAAGCCCGAACCAGCCAGGTAGAAGTCCGCACCGAGACTGTTACTGACCGTTTCTTTGACTGAATACTTGATAGATGCGCCGAGTACCGAGAAAGCGCTGACCAGCGCAAGGCCGATCATCAGCGCGGATGCCGTCGAGGCGCTGCGGCGCGGGTTACGCATCGCGTTCTCGCGGCCGAGGCGGCCGGTAGCACCGAACACAAGGGGGAGGGGAGCGCCGATGAACCTGGTGATGGGCCTGGCAAGCAGCGGAGAGAGGGTGGCGATACCGAGGAAGCACAATCCAGCACCGATGCCGACCAGCGCGGCCCCGGACTTCCCGGTGACAGCGGTCAGCCCGTATACGAGAAGAAGCGCGCCGATCCCGCTCAGGGCGCACCCAGCCATGCCACGGATACGCAGGGAACGCGTAGGCAGGACGAAGGTCTCGCGCATCGCGGCCACCGGCGGGACCGACGCGGCTTTACGCGCGGGAATGAAGGCGGCGACCGCCGTGACGACAATTCCGACAGCATAGGCGACGATCACTGTTCGGGGCCGGAAAACCAGCCCTCCGCTGGGCAGCGACACCCCGAACGCCGCGATCGCCACTCGCAGCAGAAGGGCCAGCACCGCACCGAGCAGCAGCCCGGCAGTCGCGCCGACGAACCCGACGACGCCCGCCTCAAACTGGACCGAAAGCCGTACCTGGCGCCGGTTTGCGCCCAGCGCCCGCAGCAACGCAAGCTCCCGGACCCGTTGGGCCACCAGCATCGTGAAGGTATTGAAAATGATGAAGGCACCCACGAAAACCGAGATTCCCGCGAACACCAGCAAAAACGTGGAGAAACCGCCGACGGCTTTTTGTACCGCGTTCGCGTTCTCATCGGCGAGCTGTTTGCCCGTGATCGCCTCGACGCCCGCGGGCAGGACCCTGGCGATCCGATCGCGAAGCTCGGTCTGGGACAGCCCGGCGACGGCGGCGACTCTGATCGAGGTGAACTCGTCCGGAGCCAGCAGCACGCGCTGCGCGGTGGGGGTGTCGAAGGCGATCACCGTAGCACCGCCGACGCTGTCCTGCCCGGACACCCGAAACGTCCCGACCAGGGTGTAGACGGCGGGCGTGCCCTTGGTCAGCACCGTCACCTGGTCGCCGATCACCAGCCCCGCCTTGTCCGCGCTGCCCTTGTCCACGACGATCTCCTGGCCGTGCGGCTCCCGGCCCGAGGCGATGTCGACCGCGGACAGCGGCGTGCCACCATCCCAGCTGGTGCCGATCCCAGGCGCGCCGCCGGTATCACGGACCTTGCCGGTGCGGGGGTTGACAAACACGGCTGTTCCGTCAACATCGCCGATGGCCGCCCGGACACCCGGCACGCCTTTGATCACTTCCAGTAGGGAGCTGGGAACGGGCCGGTTGGGGCTGTTCCCAGCGGAATCATCGTCCACTGCGTTGATCGTCCGAACCGACACGCTGATGTTCTTGGTGACGTTGGCGAACAGCGTGTCGAAGGTGTGGTTGAGGGTGTCGGTGAGCACCAGCGTGCCGGTGACGAAACTGACCCCAGCCACGACCGCAAGGGCGGACAACATCAATCGGAGTTTGCGGGCCAGCAGGATCTTAAGGGTGGTACGCAACATTGTTCAGGCCCTGCCCGCTGGTCCGTGGCCGGTACTTCCGTCCAGGGCCGCCGGTTCCCCATCCGGCCAGGCCTGCCCCGCGGCCTGGTCCACAGCTTGGTCCGCCCGGCCATCCTCCCCCATATCGGCCTTCTGCTGGAGCTGGTCGAGGCGTTTCATCCGCTCAAGAACGCTTTCGGCGGTCGGGTCCGGCATCGAGTCGACAAGTTTTCCGTCAGCGAGGAAGACAACCTCGTCGGCGAAGGAAGCCGCGGTGGGATCGTGGGTGACCATCACGACGGTCTGCTTGAGATCACGCACGGAACGCTGGAGGAACGACAGCACCTCAGCTCCGGACCTGGAGTCCAGATTGCCGGTGGGCTCATCCGCGAAGATGATATCCGGCCGGGTGACCAGCGCGCGGGCGCACGCGACCCGTTGCTGCTGGCCGCCGGACAACTCGGACGGGCGATGTCCCAGGCGTGGCGCGAGGCCGATCGCATCGATCACCTGCCGCATCCATGCCTGGTCGGGCCTGCGGCCCGCGATGTCGAGGGGAAGCGTGATGTTCTCCGCGGCGGTCAGTGTCGGCAGCAGGTTGAACTGCTGGAACACAAAGCCGATGCGGTCACGGCGAAGGTGGGTGAGCTGCTTGTCCGACAACCGGGACAGATCCACATCACCGACGAAGACCTGGCCTCGGGTCACGGTGTCAAGGCCTGCCAGGCAGTGCATCAGAGTCGATTTCCCCGACCCGGACGGCCCCATGATCGCGGTGAACCGCCCGCGGGGAAAAGAGACATCGATGTCACGCAGCGCGGTGACCGCGGTCTGCCCGGATCCATAGATCTTGACCAGCCCGGCGGCCCGCGCCGCGGGAACCACCTCCGTTCCCGTACCGAGCCCGCCGTGGGCCGGATTCGAGGAGGCCACCGGCCTGGCGGAAGGAGCGGACGGATCAGTGCCGGAAGCCCGGCCCGCTCGGCTCATGAAAAAAGCTCCCTTCGAAAGCCACGGTGACGCCACCTTTGGCCGATTATGCGCAAGATTCTGTCCGGTGGATCATCAATACCACCGCGATACCGCCGTCCCCGGTACTGTCCCATCCGCGCCCGCCCGTCCTGTCAGCCGCTTCACCGCTGCTCTGGCAGAGGTGGATCCGCATTGTCGGCAGACGGCAGAAGAACCGAAGATTCGCCTGCCGCGGACTTCAGTGAATCCCCGCCGAGCGTCGCTGTCCCCCCACTGTCAGCCAGCTGCCTCAGACACCGTCGGCGCGGGTTCATGGGCGCCCGCGCCGCCCTCGCTATCGGATGCGGGCAGCGGTGGTGGCGTGCCACCGAACGCCGGGCACCGGGACTTGTGATCACACCAATCGCACAGTCTGCTCGGGGTTGCCCGCCAGTCACCTGTATGGCGTGCCCGGCTGATCGCCGACCACAGCGCGCCTATCTTCCGTTCGGTCGCCCGCAAGTCCGCCTCATCGGGGGCGACCCGCAGCCAGGTGCGGTCTGCCAGGTAGTAAAGCCGCAGTTCACGAGGGACCACACCGCGGATCCGCCAGACCAGGTAGGCGTAGAACTTCAGCTGGAACAACGCCGAGCCCTCAAACGCCTGCCCCGGCGCGCGCCCGGTCTTGTAGTCGATGACCCGTAGCGCCACCCCGTCCGGGGTCGTCGCCTCGTCGAGCCGGTCGATATATCCGTGCAGGCGTACTCCGGAATCGAGCACGTGCTCGATGTAGAGCTCCCGGGCGGCCGGCGCCAGGCGGGCCGGATCCTCCAGGCTGAAGTACCCGGCCAGCAGCGCCCGGGCCGAATCCATCCACACCGCCCGCTCGGCGTCGTCTGTGAACAAGCCGGCGAGTTCTGGTTCCCGAGTGAGCAGATCACGCCAGGCCGGCTCCAGCAGCGCCTCGGCCGTGGTGATCGTGCGACCGGGAGGGGGATGATCGAACAGCCGTTCCAGCACGGAGTGGACGACCGTTCCGCGCACCGCGGCCGAGCTCGGGGGTTCGGGCAGCCGGTCGATCACGCGAAACCGGTAACGCAGCGGGCAGTTCATGAAGTCACCCGCCCGCGAGGGCGAAAGCGAACCGACGACGCGGACCTGATCCGGCGAAGAATGATCATATGGAGACGGAGTCTGCCCACCGGATGTGCCGGCAGCCCCCGTGGAAGGCTTCATGGCTGTGGACCATAAGCCGCCGCTCCGACAATCTCGCCGACGCCTTGGGCGGCAGCCCGCTCAGCCGGGGT
>NZ_CAKJTR010000180.1:0-9400 GCF_917627355.1 Protofrankia sp. Cj3
CCCTTGAGCGCCTGATATGTCTCGGCGCCCCAGCGCAGCGCCTCGGCAAAGGTCGACGCCCCGATCGGGGCAATCATGAACTCCTGGATGTCGACGTTTGTATCGGCGTGTGCGCCGCCGTTGACAACGTTCATCATCGGTACCGGCAGCAGATGCGCGCCGGGACCACCGAGATAGCGGTACAGCGGCAGGTCCGACGCTTTCGCGGCGGCCCTCGCGACCGCGAGGCTCACCCCGAGGATGGCGTTCGCCCCCAGACCGGACTTGTCCGGCGTAGCGTCCAGATCCAGCAGCGTCAGGTCGAGAATGCGCTGCTCGGTGGCTTCGAGGCCCACGATCTCGGGCCCGATGCGGTCAATGACACCGGCTACCGCCTTCCCCACGCCCTTACCGCCGTAACGGGTGTCGCCGTCACGCAGTTCGACCGCCTCGAAGGCGCCGGTGCTCGCGCCACTGGGTACGGCGGCACGGCCGAGAGTGCCGTCATCCAAGACGACTTCGACCTCGACGGTGGGGTTGCCACGCGAGTCAAGAATCTCGCGGGCGCCTACGGCCTCGATGGACGGCACGGGTTTCGACCTCCGGAGTAACGCAGCCGACGGGAACTATGGCGAGTGTGGCGCTTATGGCCTCGGAGCCTCCGAGTGCGCACACGTCATGATCACACACTTCGGCCCAGCAGGATGGACATCAGCGACGACGGACAACAGCAACACTGACAAGTACAGCCCGGCCGAGACTATCGCCAGCACGGCCCGTGCCACCCAGGTTCGGCACGCCACGCCGAAAGGTTCGGGATCCGGTCATGGCGGGCATACCCCGGCACCCGATGCCGCATCAAGGCGATCTAGAGGAAAGCTGCCCGTACGGGTGCGCCGAAGGCCGTCAGCTGAGCCGGCCGATCGGCGGCATCAGCAGCGGACCGCCCAGCGGCAGTCCGGCCCGTGCCGCGGCCGCCGCCAGCGGGCCCCAACCACCGGTGAACGCCGTGTCCGCGAACAACGCCGGCCCCCCGAACACAGCCGCCGCGGCGGACACAGCGGACGAGGCAAGGCCACCGACGAGGGAACCGGCCGGACGCGCCCCCATCCCACCCATAACGCCCGCTCCGGCGGCGGCATCCTCGCTCGACCGTGCCGAGCGCACCCTGTCGACCAGGCCGGACCTCGGCAGGACACGCAGCCGCGGGGTGTCCGCCCCTGGCCGGCCGGCCTTCTCCCAGGCCAGCTCGCAGGCGCGGGAGAAACCTCCCAGTTCGTCCACGAGGCCGCGCTCGCGGGCGTCAGTGCCGGTCCACACCCGACCGCGGGCGACCTCGTGCACCTCCTGGAACGACATGCCCCGGCCGGCGGCGACCTTGGTGACAAAATCGTCGTACACCCGGTCGAGGAACTCCTCCAGCTTCTCCCGCTCGGCCGGACTGAACGCGCGCCGCGGCGAGGTCATCAGCGCGTTCTCCCCCTCGGCGACCGCGCCGAAACGCACCCCCACCTTGTCCAGGAGCGCACGGACGACCTGTTTGCCGCCGAACACCCCGATCGAACCGGTGAGGGTCCCCGGGTTCGCCACGATCACGTCCGCGCCAAGCGCGACGAAGTACCCACCAGACGCGGCAACCGAACCCATCGACACCACGACCGGACGGCCGGTCGCCTGGAACCGTTCAACCTCCCGGCGAATCAGGTCGGAAGCCACATACGAGCCGCCGGGGCTGTCGACGCGAAACACGGCCGCGGCGACATCGTCGTCCCGGCCGGCGGCGCGGAAAGCCGCGGTGAGCGCGTCGGCCGTCATGACGGGACCCGCCAGCGGCGACCGGCCCGGATGGCCGAGGACCACCGGCCCGGTCCCATGGATGACCGCGATCACCCGGCGCCGCTCGGAGCGCGCCGCGCCGAGCGCGGGGACGCGCGGCCGGGAGGCCTCCCGCCGCAGCGACACGCGGCGGTAATGGGACAGGTACTGGAGCGTCACGCCGTCGTCCCGGTCAGCACCGCTCTCGGCAGCACCGCTCTCGGCAGTGCTGGGACCCGGACTGGGCGCGGCGCCGGTCCCGGCCTGGCGGGCGTGGGCCTTGGCCGCGGCGTACACCTCGTCCCGGTAACCCAACCGATCGACGAGACCCGCCTCCCGGGCCTGCGCGCCGGACAGCGGCGCACTGTCGATCAGTTCGCGGACCCGGTCCGGCGGCAGGCCGCGCCCAGCGGCGATGCCATCAATGATCATAGACAGGCTGGAGGTGACGATCCGGCCGCTCGCCTCACGATGCGCGTCGGTGAAATCACGCTCGACGAACGTGTTGACGGCGTTCTTGTACTCGTGGCGCTGGCCGACCTGGATCTCTATCCCGAGCCGGTCCAGGGCGTCGCGCAGGAACGGCGTTTCCAGCGCCACGCCGGTAGCACCCAGCTCCCCCGGCGGCGCGAGCCAGATCTCGTCGAAGGCGGACGCGAGGTAGTACGGGATGGTCCCGCCGCCGAACTCGCCGAACGCGTCCGCATAGGCAAAGGCCCTGCCACCGGCCGCGCGAAAGGCGAGCACCGCGTCACGGATCTCCTGGGCGCGCGCAAGCGGCATCCCGCAGGGAGCGATCCGCGCGATGAGCGTGGACGCGCGGTCATCCGAACCCGCCCGGCGCAGTCCGTCCACCATGGCGCGCAACGTTGGCTGGCGGCGCGCCAACGCCGCGGCCAGCGGGTCGGCGGGTATCCCCTCGAGCGGATCGACGGTCAGATCAAGCTCAAGGACGATCGGCTCGAACCGTCGTGCGTACAGGCGGTGGATGCTTGCCAGCGCCTGTCGCGGAGTGCCTTCTGCCATGGAACGAGGCTACGCGCGACAGTCCGCCCCGTTCCGCCCGCATCGGTCCGATGCATCACCAACAGCGACCATCGTCCTGTTTTCTGAGCATGACCCGCCTTTCACCGACGGACACCGACGGACACCGACAAACACCGACAAACACCGACAAACACCGATGACAATGCGCGGCCGGAAGCCCAGGGGCCCGAACGAGCAAGGGGCCGCTGGCCGAGTCGGTCAGCGTGCGGCGCCGGGTGGGATCTCGCCCGCGGACAGCCAGTGGGCGCGCCAGGAGTCCGCGCCCGCGGCCCGCGGGTCCGCACCGGCGGCGCGGATGGCCTCCTCGGTAGCGGCGAGGGTGTCCCGGAACCGGCGGGCAGCGGCCCGCAGCGCCGCCTCCGGATCGACGCCGGCCTGCCGGGCCAGTGCCACCGCGGCGAACAGCAGGTCACCCACGGTCCGCTCCGCCGCGGCGGCGGGTACGTCCACGGCGGCGGGCAGGTCCACCGGAACGAGCAGCCCGGCGATGACCTCGGCCGGCGACGACAGCCGACCCGCGCCGAGCACAACGTCCTCGGGTACCCCGACCTTCACCGCACGCTTCTGCAGCTTCGCGGCCAGCGCCAGCGACGGCTGGGACAGCGGGACGCCCTCGGTGACCGACCGGCGGCCCTTCTCAGCATCCTTGATTATGTCCCAGTTCGTCTCGACCGCGGCGGGGCCGTCCACCGTCACCGATCCGAAGACATGGGGATGACGCCGGACGAGCTTCTCCGTGAGCCCAGCGGCCACGTCGTCGATGTCCCAGGCCATCGCGCGGCCGCCGATCCCAGCTCCGTCACCGGCGGCTCTGCCAGCGGCGGCTCTGCCAGCGGGGGCGCTGACGCCCGCGGGAACACCCATGCCGTCGCCCTCGGCGGCGATCCGGGCATGGAACAGCACCTGCATGAGTACGTCGCCAAGCTCCTCGCGCAGCTCGGCGTGGTTGCCGTCCTCGATTGCCTGGAACGCCTCGTAGGCCTCCTCCAGCAGGTAGGACGCAAGCGAGGTGTGGGTCTGCGCCGCGTCCCACGGGCAGCCGCCGGGTGAGCGCAGCTGGTCCATCACGGCAACGGCGTCCAGGAGCTTCGCCCCGCGCAGGTCATGTGAGCCCTCGACGGCGGACACAGCGAGGCCGGGGCCTGCCGCGGCCTCGAGCGCGGCCAGCGTCTCCCGCTCGCGAACCAGGTCCGCCTCGCCGGCCGCTCCCGGGCCGCCGGTCGGGGCGGCCAGCCACACCACCGGCCGGGACGAGTCGGCGCGGGCCCGGCCACACAGCTCCTCGACAACGGCGGACGCATCCGGACCCGCCAGAACCTCGACCGGTACGCCGGCCGCGGCGAGCGCGTCGCGCTGCGGATGCGCCGCCAGCCCGCAGTGGACGGCGGAGGCCGCCCGCAGCAGGTCCCACGCGGCCACGCCCAACAACCCGGGCGCGACCCGCGGGCTGGTCACAAGGACGACGATTCTCGCCGTCATGACCGACGGGCCATCATGCGGCTCACTGGGCCATCGCGCCTGTCCGGCCCAACGGCTCCGGCGCGGGGGTGGTCGCGACCGAGCCAGCGGCGGCGAGCACCGTCAGCTGGGATGGTGACCAGACACCGAACCTGGGATTGATCGAAATGTTCACCCGTTGCGAAATCTGGCGGAGCTGCGCTTCCACGGCCGCGGCCCGCTCCGTGGAGAGCAGCCGAGTGAGGAACGGCTTGGCCTGGTCGAAGCTCAGTGGGAGGGAGCCGAACTGGGCGACGGACTGATCATAGGCCTCGCGGGCAGCTGTGTCGGAGGCGAGGGCGTTCGGCGCGAGACGGTCCGCGAGCGCGAGGTCAAGAGCCCTGGCGCGGACCAGCATCTGTAGATCCTCACGAGCGAACCCGCTCTGGGCCACCGCCTTTTCGAAACCCGCGACGCTGCCGTACCGCAGCACCCCGAAGGTCTGGTAATAGGCGTCAACGTCCTGGCCGGTGACCGTCACCCCGAGCTGGCGGGCCCGCTGTTCGGCGAGGCTGGTCTGGACAAGCTCGGTGAGCACCTGCCGCTGAAGATCACTGCGTTCGATCGGCGCGGCGCTCTGCCCGGTCTGCGCGTCCTGGGCGGGGCCAACCGCCTGGACGGCGGCCATGCCGCGGTCGACGATCCCGCGCAGGGTCGATGTCTGGATCATCTCGTCGCCTACCTGCGCGGCAGACCCCGCGTGCGTGGTACAGGCGGATGAGGTCACAACGACCAGCGCGACGCTGACCAGAACACGGCGGACGGCAGAGCGGGTCTTCACGGCTGTGACCGTATCGGCTTACCGTCTGCCGCGCACACGCCGCCCCCGGGAAAAGTCCTGCCCGGCAACGCGAGAAAAATCAGCGGGGCGCGGCGGCGGCCGCCGCGACGGAATCACCGACGACCGCATCCAGCACACCCGCGGCCCAGACGAGGACGGCGCGGTCGCGCAACGGCCGGGCACCGATCCGCGGGGATTCCGCCGGTGCCGGCACCAGAATGGTGCGCACCGCCTGCTTGACCACGGACCCCTTGTACAGGCGCTGCACACGCATGGCCTGGCTTTCGCGCAGCTCCAGCGGAGCGAACCGCACCTGGCGGCCCTGCACGGTGATCTCGGTAACGCCGTAACGACGGGCAAGCACGCGCAGCGACGCCACCGCAAGCAGATTCTCCGCGGGCTCTGGCAGCGCGCCGAACCGGTCGAGCAGTTCGGCGCGCACCTCGGCGATGTCGTCATCACCCGCGGCACCGGCCAGCCGTCGGTAGGCGTCCAGGCGCAGCCGTTCGCTGGGAACATAGTCGTGCGGGAGACTCGCGTTCACCGGGAGCTCCACCTTGACGTCGGGCAGCTCCTCGACCGCCGTCCCCTTGAAATCCGCGACAGCCTCGCCGACCATCCGCACATAGAGGTCGAACCCGACCGAGGCGATATGCCCGGATTGTTCGCCGCCGAGCAGGTTACCCGCTCCGCGTATTTCCAGATCCTTCATGGCGACGGCCATGCCAGCGCCGAGGTCGGTGTGCTGGGCGATGGTGACAAGCCGGTCGTGCGCGGTTTCGGTAAGTGGTTTGTCCGGCGGGTAGAGAAAATACGCATAAGCGCGTTCCCGGCCGCGGCCGACACGTCCCCGCAACTGGTGCAGCTGGGAGAGGCCGAACACGTCGGCACGTTCCACGATGAGGGTGTTGGCATTGGAGATGTCAAGCCCGGATTCGACGATCGTGGTACAGACGAGGACGTCGAACTGCTTTTCCCAGAACGCGACCATGACCTGCTCGAGGGCGTCCTCGCCCATCTGGCCGTGGGCCGTGGCGATACGCGCCTCCGGGACAAGCTCGCGCAGCCTCGCCGCGGCCCTGTCAATCGACTCCACCCGGTTGTGGATGAAGAAGACCTGGCCCTCCCGCAGCAGCTCACGCCGGATCGCGGCGGTGACCTGCCGGCTGTCACTCGGGCCGACAAAGGTGAGTACCGGGTGCCGCTCCTCCGGCGGGGTGTCAATCGTCGACAGCTCCCGGATCCCGGTGATCGACATCTCCAGCGTCCGAGGGATCGGGGTGGCGCTCATGGTGAGCACGTCCACCGCGGTCCGCATTTTCTTCAGGTATTCCTTGTGCTCGACGCCGAACCGTTGTTCCTCGTCGATTATCACCAGGCCTAGATCTTTGAAGTGGGACGCGGAGGACAGCAGCCGGTGAGTCCCGATCACCACGTCGACACCGCCCTTGGCGAGTCCTTCCAGCACGGCCTTCTGCTCGGCCGCGGAATTGAACCGCGACATCGCACGGACGGTCACCGGAAATGCCGCATACCGCTCGGAAAACGTCTGGAAATGCTGTTGTACGAGCAGCGTGGTGGGGACGAGAACGGCAACCTGTTTGCCGTCCTGTACCGCCTTGAACGCGGCCCGCACCGCGATCTCCGTCTTACCGTAGCCGACATCGCCGCAGATGACCCGGTCCATGGGGACGGGTTTACACATGTCGGCCTTCACCTCCTCGATGGCCGAAAGCTGGTCGGGAGTCTCCCGGAAGGGGAAGGCATCCTCCAGCTCCCGCTGCCACGGGGTGTCCGGTCCGTAGGCGTATCCCGGCGCGGCCATCCGTGCGCTGTACAGCCGGATCAGCTCGCCAGCGATCTCCTTGACGGCCTTGCGGGCGCGTCCCTTGCGCTTGGCCCAGTCCGCGCCGCCGATGCGGTCAAGGCTCGGGCCCTCGCCACCGACATAACGGGTGACCTGTTCGAGCTGGTCGGTCGGGACGTAGAGGCGGTCGCCCTTGGCGTACTCCAGGACGAGGTACTCCCGGGTCGCGCCGGCAACGGTCCGGGTGACCATCTCGACGTAGCGGCCGACCCCGTGGGCGTCGTGGACGACCAGGTCACCGGAACGCAGTGCCAGCGGGTCGATGCCCTTGCGGCGGCGGTGCGGCATCCGGCGCATGTCCTTGGTGGTCACGCCCCGCTGGCCGGCGAGATCCGCCTCGGTCAGGACGGCGAGGCCAAGCAGGTCGCTGGTGAAGCCGGTCCCCAGCTGGCCGCAGGTGACCGTGGCGACACCGCGGGACAGCCTGGCCTCCTCGCTGAGGCGGGCGCCGAGATCAGCGTCCCGCAACAGCTCGACCAGCCGCTGGGCCGGCCCGTGCCCCTCCGTGATAAGCAGGACGCGCCAGGAGTCCGCCAGCCAGCCCTTGATATCCGCGAGCGCGCGCGCGGTGTCACCGTGGTAAGCGGTCGCCGGGCGCAGGCTGGAGACCACCGAGTTCTCGTCGAGATCCTCCTCGCTGGCAACGCCTTCTGACCGGTCGCCAGCCGCGAACCGATCGCCACTGGTTGCGGCCGTGGCCGAAGCCACGGCCGAGGCGCCGGCGTTGAACGGGCTGACCGACCACCACGGCAGCCCGATCTCGGCGGCACGCTGACGGACCTGCGCGATCGAGCGGTAGGCAGCCGCGCTGAGGTCGATCGGGGCACTGCCGCCGAGCGCCGCCGTGCTCCAGGACGCATCCAGGAACTCCTGGCTCGTCCGCACCAGCTCGGCGGCGCGGGTGCGGATCCGTTCCGGGTCGCACACCAGCACGTGCGTTCCAGCGGGCAGTTCGTCGAGCATCAGCACCATCCGGTCGGACAGCACCGGCGCGAGCGCCTCCATGCCATCCACCGGAGTACCGTCCGCGATCTTGTCAAGGATGTCGACGAGCTCGGGGTGCGTGCCCGCCAGTTCCCGGGCGCGGGCCCGGACCTCCGGCGTGAGCAGCAGCTCCCGACATGGCGGCGCGAACAGCTGACGGCGGCCGCCCTCGGCGGTGTCCGCAGTGTCGGTCAGTGCCCGCTGATCCGCCACGGAGAACGCCCGGATGTCCTCGACCTCGTCGCCGAAGAACTCAACCCGTAGCGGATGTTCCTCTGTGGGCGGGAAAATGTCGAGGATGCCGCCACGGACCGCGATTTCGCCACGCCGCTCCACCAGATCGACCCGGTGGTAGGCGATCCCGACCAGCTTTTCCACCACGCCGCTCGGGTCGGCGCTGTCACCGACCCGCAGCGACACCGGTTCCAGGTCGCCGAGCCCGGCGACCTGCGGCTGCAAAACGGCACGGACCGGCGCGACCACGACCGACAACGGCGGCAGGCCGGTGCTGTACGGGTGCGCCAAGCGGCGCAGCACGGCAAGCCGGAGCCCGACCGTATCGGCCCGCGGGGACAGCCGTTCGTGCGGCAGGGTCTCCCAGCTGGGGAAGACCGCGACCGTGGCCGGGTCGATCATGCTCGACAGCGCGGCGGCAAGATCCTCCGCTTCCCGGTCGGTCGCGGTCAGCGCCAGCACCGTCCGGCCGCCCCGGGTGGCGAGCGCGGCGGCGGCGAACGGCCGCAGGGCGGCCGGAGCCGACAGGTCAAGCCGGAGGTCACCGACCGAGGCAAGCGCTCGGGCCAGGGCCGGATCAGCACCCGGACTGCTGGTCAGGACGTCCAACAGCGGGGCGAGGGTCATAGGTGCGTCCCGAGCCTCTCGAAGAACGGCGCAATCTACGGACGGACACGACGTCGCGAACCCGGTCGCCGACGGCGTACCGGAGATCTCCCACAAACACCCCGCGACGCCGGCACGCGAGGTGTTATGCCCAACCTTACGCGTCGGGCGCCCCGGCCCGCCGTGCGGCCCGGTCCCTGCCCGCAGGCGGCGGCCGCGCCAGGCCCCCGCAAGCCCCTCCCGGGGCCGGAGGTTGCCTCCCGTGGGTACCGCGTCACCACAGGCGCTGGTACTCGCGGGCAGCCAGCGGGCTCATCGTCGGGTTGATCAATGCCGACCGGACATCGCCGGCCCGGTCCTCGTTGGAGTAAGCCTCATAGGCGAGTATGTCGGCATTACTGACGAACAGCTCGTGCATTTTCGCCACAAACAGGGTGTTGTCGCCGCCGGCCTGGCCAAGCGCCCCGGCCTTCGATCCCTCCTTCGCCACCACGCCCCACGCCGGCACTGAAAACAGCTTGTTGTGCAGCCGGGCGAAACGGATCGCCCGGCATAACCCGTCCAGACCATCGCACTGAGCGTCAAAAGTT
>NZ_CAKJTR010000181.1:0-1528 GCF_917627355.1 Protofrankia sp. Cj3
GGTTCGGAGCCGATGGCCCGCTCGGCGATGTACAACAGTTCGCGAAGCGTCAGATAGATCATTCGCCGAGCCGACGGAGCGCCTCCGCGTACCGCGGAAGCTCCTCGTCCAACACCTGATCCAGCAGCTCCGCCCGGCTGTGCGCCTCGACGTACTCTCGGATCGCCTGCCGAGCGATCTCCTGCATCGACCGCTGTTCCAGCTCCGCACGCAGGCGCAGAGCCTCTGCCTCGTCATCCGTCAAGCGCAGTGTCATCGCCACAACCTCACGGTATCACCATTGATACCATCGTGGGGTCTCACAGCGTGGTCGCGGCGATCGACTCCTAGCCGATCTTCCTGGCGTTAGCGTTGCCGGCGTAGCCGGCCCGACGGATCTTCGCATGGGCAGGTTCGATGGAGACGGTCGGGCCGTTGACCTGCAGGTTTAGGTTCGCATTAGTGCTGGTTGGGTGCACTCGGGGATCAAGCCCGTATGCTGGGCCTTTCGATCCCCTTGTCATGCCTGCCAGGCGGCCGAGCCCCCCGGAACCCCCATATGTAGCAACGGGTGCGGCAACGGCTGTCAGGGTCGGGGCTCGGTCAGGTGGCTATCGAGCTTGCCCAGCGCACGCCGCTTCTCCCCCATCGACGCATGCGCGTAGATCGTCATCGTGACCTCGATCGCCGAGTGGCCCGCGATGTCCCGGACGATGTGCGGCGGCACACCAAGATCCAACAATAGCGTGACGCAGGTATGGCACAGCCCGTGGAACACCACGCCGTCGAGACCGGCCGCGCACCGTAGCGGCATCCAGAACCGCCGCAGGCTGTCGGGTTCGATCGGTGTCCCGATCGTCGTCGTGAACACGTGGTCCGTCGTGACCCATCGTTCGCCGGCCGCCGCACGCTCGGCGTTGTGGAGCTTGCGATGTTCCGCGAGCGCATCCGTGACCAGGCCCAGGAGCGGCAGGGTCCGTTCGGAATCCTCCGTCTTCGGCGGGAACAGCCGCAGTTCCCCGCCGACCCGCAGGAGTGTGTGACGAACCGTCAGGGTCTCCGGTCGGTGTCGATGTCCGACCACTGGAGACCAAGGAGCTCCCCGCGACGCGTTCGGTACCGAAGCGGATGTGTGCCGTGCCGCCGGACTCGGTGATCTGGTCTGTGCTCAGCGCGGCGATGCGAGAGAGTTGCTGGCCGAGAGCAGCAGCAGGGCCCCGGCGACGCGGTCGGTGCGCTCGAGGGTGCCGTCGTGCAGGAGCCGGGTGAGTAGCGCGATGCGTTCGGTCTCGCTGGTCGCCGGTCCGGTCCGCCGCGGCCGGGGCGGGACGTTCATTCGCTGGATGTGACCGCGATCGGCCGCCCAGTCGAGGAAGTCGCGGATGTCGGCGGCGGCGGGACCGGTTGTGGTCAGCCAGATCTCGATGGTGGCCTGGTCGAGGCTGGTGGGCGTCGTGTCGCGGTCGTAGAGCCAGCCGAGGAAGCGGATCGCGAGGTGCACCCTGGTCTCGGCGTGTTGGGTCCAGGGCCGTGGGCCGTGGGCCGTGGG
>NZ_CAKJTR010000181.1:1994-9835 GCF_917627355.1 Protofrankia sp. Cj3
CCGTGGCGATGCTAAAGGGAGCACATTCAGGTTCTATTCCCGCCACGCCCTTCACAAGATCAGGATTTCCGGCCGGAGCGGCGGTGAAGGTTGAGCGCTGCCGGGGTCTGTGGATGCCTGTGACCGCCAGGCCGTAATGAGACGTCGGGCTTCCCGGGATGGAGACCACGTGTGTGGTATGGCCGGAGACAGGCAAGGCTCCTACACCGGCTGCATGAGCGTGCGCGAGGAAGCACATCGGCTGCTTGACGCGCTGCCGGAGGACCGGCTACCCGAAGCCGTGGAGCTGCTGCGGCAGTGGGCTGCCGTGGAGCGCGGCGAGCGCCCCCGTCGTCAGTTCCGTACGACGGCTCTCTTCGACGGCGAACCAGATCTGGGCGAGCGCGCCAAGGAAGGCATGCGCGAGGCCTGGGGTGACGAGAACCGCCGCAGCGCGTGATCGTCGTCGACACCGGCCCCGTGCTGGCGCTCGCCAACCGCAAGGACGACCATCACCGGCAATGCGTCGACCTGCTCCAGAACTTTCCCGGGCCGCTTCTGCTCCCAGCCCCGCTCCTCTCCGAGATCGGCTACCTGCTCTTCAGCCGGGCCGGAACGAAGGCCGAGGCCGACTTTCTGCGCGATGTGGCGGACGGTGTCTACGAGCTGGTGCCCGTCACGCCTGCCGACGCCCGTCAGGCCGCCGTTCTGGTCGAACGGCATGCGAGTCTTCCACTGGGCACCGCCGACGCCTTCGTCGTCGCGGTCGCCGAGAACTTCCAGGCGGTGCACATCGCGACGCTGGATCGCCGCCACTTCAGCGTGCTCCGTCCAAGCCACGTCCCCGCCTTCACTCTGCTGCCGTAGCCTTGGCGTTTGTATTGTCGGCGTAGCCGGCCTCGCGGATCTTCGCATGGGCAGGTTCAATGGACACGGCCGGGTCGTTGACCTGCAGGTTCAGGTTCGCATGAGAGCGACCGGCAATAGCGGTGTGGATCAAGGGGCGGGATTGGGGTGCGTGCGTCGCGAGGCGGAGGCGGGAACAATGCCATCACCTTGAGCTTGATCGCTGACGGTAAGCGCGCCCGAAGCCGGTGACGGTTGGTGACGGTGTTCGGGATGTCGCGACTCGCGACCCCGGCCAACGGCCAGTCTGATTCGAACACCAACTGTGCCGCCTCGTCTTTGTACTCCTGCGTGTGCTTCCGAGGTGCTGCCCCCATGACGCCTCTTCCTCTCGGGCAGTGGACTTCAGGTCCGCTGTCCGCAGAACCGGGACCACTCCAGACCGGACTCTCGCTGTCCGGCCGGGCCGCCACAGGCTCAGCGGCCCATACCGAACCCCGCACAGGTCCTGCCGGAGCGAGATATCCGCCCGTCTCCTCACCAGGAATTGGATCCGATGTGACGGCATGACTGGGCACGTTCGCAGCCGCTTCGATCGGCCTCATGTTTCAAAGCGGTAACTAATCGATGACGAGACCACCGACAATCGACGGAATACCATCCAGGTAACGGAACAACCGAATCACCGCAACCTTCCAGAGCAACCTCACAAGGACGCCCGGGACGTTGGCCGGCCTCACACCGGCTGCCCGGAGAGCAGCGACACCGCGGTACGCCGAGGCCAGCACCTGCACCTTCGGACAGGCCTGGACGATCCGCCATGCCCTGGCACTCCTCCGCACGCCCGCTGTCACCACGGCGTCTCGCGGGAATCCCGCCATCCGGCCGTCGGCCCCGGCCACGGCGGGCATTCAGACCCATGGACTTTCCGGTCAGAATGGCCACGCCGAGCACCTGTCAACATACGTGAAGCGCGACCAGCCCGGCAGCCGGGCTGGCGGATAGAATCGTCCGGGTGGCTGCAACCAACGCTCACAACGAACGCGAGGTGTGATGTGGCAAGCGAAAAGAACCGACTTCCCATGAATGCTGAAGGCCCCTTCTTCGTCGACTCCGAATGCACTGACTGCGAAAACTGCCGCGGCGTTGCCCCGGATTTCTTCAAGCGCGATGACGCTCGCGAGGTCTACTACATATGCCGGCAGCCGTCGTCCGAGGAGGAAGAGGAGATGTTGTTGCAGGCCCTGGAGTTCTGCCCGGCTGAGGCAATCGGGCGGATCGCGGCGTAACCCACCGCGAACCACGAAAGTCGTGATCACGCTCTTCTCGCGGCGGGGTTCCTGTGATCGGACGGCTCCACGGAACCCCGACCGAGATCGTTAACAGCCGAGCCACGACCGGCCGCGACAGAACCGTCACAGCACGACTCGGCAGGCATACACCGCGCCCCGGCAAGCCGGCCGTACTCCAGCTGGCGCACATAGCAGCTGATAATGGATCCAGCCCACCACTCCCTCGAACACATACAATAAAAATATTGAACCATTATTACCAATAAAATAGCATTTGCCCGAATCGGCCAGCGGGGCAGCCGGCCCGGCCACCCGCCGATAAATACCCAAAAACAACGTCGCCCCGGAAAGCCACGCCGTAATGTGGGACCCTCATCTTTCGAGGAGGGGCGTTGTCCACAACTCCGGGGAAGCCACCCGCACGCCAGGCTTCGCCAGATCAACAGGGGCTCTACGACCGCATACTGGGCCGACCGCTCGGACCCCTGGCGGAGCTCGCCGGGCTACGAGACAGCCATCCGATGGTGGACTCGATTGTCGATGAAATCAATGGCCGCCGGATTCGCATAGGCGATCATTGGCTGTCGGATTTTGCATCCTGCAACTATCTTGGTTTCGATGTAAATTCAGAGATCATTGCGATGGTGCCGGAGTACCTGACCAAGTGGGGTACCCATCCGAGCTGGTCACGTATGATCGCCCATCCACGGCTGTTCACCGAGATCGAAGAAGAACTCACCGAGCTCCTCGGCGCCGAAGACAGCCTCACGATTCCCACGATCACGCACATCCATATGTCGGTCATTCCGGCTCTCGTCGGAGAAGGGTCGGTCTTTCTCGACCGGCATGCGCACCGCACGATTCACGACGGCTGCGCCATAGCGCGGGCCCGAGGTGGCACCCTGTACTACTTCGATGCCGAGAATCCCAGCCAGCTGGATGAGCTGCTGCGGGCGTGCCCCACCTACCCAAGACTGGTATGTATCGACGGCGTGAACAGTATGACCGGCAACACACCGCCGTTGACCGAGCTGCTGGCAGTCACCCGGGCGAACGACGCGATCCTCTACATCGACGATGCCCACGGTTTCGGCGTCATCGGTGAGCGCGGCCGAGCCGAGATCAGCCCGTACGGTTTACGCGGTAACGCCCTTGTCCGCCATGTCGGGGAAAGCTATGACGGACTCATCCTGGTGGGCGGCTTCTCCAAGGCGTACTCATCCCTGCTGGCCTTCATCGCCTGCCCGACCACGGTGAAGAACTACCTCAAGGTGACTGCCGCGCCGTACGTCTTCTCCGGGCCGTCGCCGGTGGCTTCGCTCGCCACCGTGCTGGCCGGCTTCCGGCTCAACGCGGTGCGGGGCGACACCATCAGGGCCGATCTCCATCGCAAGACCGCCCGTGTTCTCGACGGTCTGGCACAACTCGGGCTGCGGACCTTGAACCGGTCCGGAACACCGATCATCGAAGTACCGATCGGCAGTCCCGAGGACACAGACGCCCTTGGCCTCCACCTGTTCGACCGCGGGATCTACATCACCATGGCACCCTTTCCATTGGTGCCCCGAGCCGATGTCGGAATCCGCATTCAGGTGACCGCGGCCAATACCGACGAAGAGATTACCCAGCTGCTCGCGGTACTCGCCGAGGTTGCCGCGATGTTCCCAGGCCCGCGGCCAGAACAATACGAACAGTCCGAGCATGACGGACCTGCGCCGCGCCGCTGGCCCAGCCAATGGACGAAAACCGTGTAGAGCGCTCCCCTCCGCTGACAGGCCGACGGCTGTACGGCCGTACAGCCGTACAGCCGCGGTTCACGCCGGGCGGCCGGCGGCCCAGTCGGCCTGGCTCGTCACGATGCGTCCGGCCCGGTCCGTCGGCTTGCTCGGGCGAGCTCGGCCAGGCGCCGCACGGACAAGCGGTCGCGAACCAGCTTCACGTCCGTGTCCCGCGCATCATGCAGAACCGCCAGAAACCGTTCTCGCGGGATCTCCACGGCGCCCATGGAGCCGGCGTGCGCGGTCACGAACTGCACATCGACGAGCCGACCGCCGGCCCGCACGAAGCGTGCGTCAAAGTCGACCAACGCGACCTTGGACGCGTCGGTATGCGCGTGGAACATGGACTCAGCCATGAAGACGGCGCCGACGAGCACACCGAACATCCCGCCGACAAGATCGTCGCCCTTCCACACCTCGACGCTGTGTGCCCAGCCGAGCCGATGCAGCTGAAGGTAGGCGTCCGCGAGCTCAGGCGTGATCCACGTGGGTCGGCCACCGCGGCCGCAGCCACGGACGACATCGGCGAACGCCCTGTCCAACGTGGTGGTCCACGCGCACGCACGCATCCGTCTGAACAACGAGTCGGACACATGCACGCCGCCGACGGGCAACACGCCCCGTGGGTCCGGGCACCACCAGGGCAGGTCAAGATCTGGCGGGTCATCCCCGGCGAGGTTGAAGATACGCCCGTCAGCGACGGCGGCGCTGAACCGGCGGCGTGTGGCCGCGCCCTCGACCGGGTCTCCGCCCGGGACCGGGAAGGGGAAAGCTCCCCGCCGATACGCCCCGATCAGCACCGCCGCGGTGAGCTCGCCCCCGACCGCGATGGGTAAGCCCGCTGGCTCGCCGTGTTCCGTCGCTGGCAGCCCGTCCCATGGCGACGGCCCCGGCGGCTCGGGTGAGCCGGTCAGGTCCATGTGTGACCCGCGCGGACAGGTTCGGCCACGGCGTCCCGGCCCGCCTCCACTTCCACCTCCACCTCCACCTCCACGGATTCAACGGCCAATGCGGCGCAACCAGCTGACAAACGGTGATCATTACGCTGCCAGAGCAGCGGCGTCAGCTCCTCGGCGGGCTGTGGGCAACCCAGGTAGAAGCCCTGCGCAAGATCACAACCAAACTCGGCCAGACGCCGCATCGTGCTCTCGGTCTCGACCCCTTCAACCACGATACGCAGGCCAAGGGAGTGTGCGAGCCCGACCGTGGACTGCACGATCGCCGCCGCCCCCGGATCGGAGTCCATGTGCATGACAAAAGATTTGTCCAGCTTGAGAATATCCACCGGGAGCTCCCGCAGATAGGACAGGGACGAGTATCCCGTCCCATAATCGTCCACGGCAATGTGGATTCCCATCTCCCGCAGGGCCATGAGCACGGCCGCGGTACGGATCCGGTCAAGCATCAGGGCTGTTTCAGTGATCTCAAACTCAAGCGCCCGCGCCGGCACCCCGTGCAGCGCGAGCAGATCCGCGACCTCGGTCGGGAATGCCGTGTCGAGCAGATTGGACGCGGAGAGATTGACCGCGACTCCGATGTCCAGACCAGCGTCCCGCCAGCGACGGGACTGCCCCAGCGCGAGGCCGAGAACCTCCAGCGTCAGCGTACGCATGAGCCCGGTGTGCTCGGCCAGGGGCAGGAACACATCGGGCGGGAGAAGGCCCTTGGTGGGATGTTCCCACCGCACGAGCGCCTCCACCGCATGACAGCCACCGGTGCGCAGGTCGATCTTCATCTGGTAATGGACCCGCAGCTGATCCTCGCCGAGCCCGCTGCGCAGCGCCTCGATGATGTCCAGGCGATCCGGGGTGTGCACGTCCACACCAGGCTGGTAGTACTCGACCCCGGAGCGGGCGGCTTTGGCCGCGTACATCGCAACATCCGCTCGCTGCAACAGAACGCTCGCGGCGACCGCGTCGTCCGGGTAGAGCGCGGCCCCGATGCTCGCGTCCACGTGCAGGGTGACCGCGCCGACCTCGAAGGGGCCCTCGAGCGTGGCCAGCACCCTTTCGGCGACCATCTTGGCCACCGCCGCATCCGCATCTTCCAGGAGCACGGCGAACTCATCCCCACCGAGGCGGGCCAACAGGTCCTCCGGGCGCAGCGCCGCCGCGATCCGCCGCCCGACGAGCTTCAGCAGATCATCGCCGACGGGATGGCCAAGGGAATCGTTGATCTCCTTGAAACGGTCAAGATCAAGAACGAGCAGCGCGAACCGACGGGCCCCGGCGCCAGCGCCAGAGTCCAGCCCGTTGAGGCGTTCGAAGAAGCCACGACGGTTGGCCAGCCCGGTGAGCTCGTCGGTGCGGGCCTGCAGCTTGGTCTCAGCGAGCTGACGGACCTCGGCAAAGGTGATCCCGGTCCGCACGAGCGCGGCCAGAACCGTGGCGGCCGCGAGCGTGACGGTCACGGGCGGCAGCCGCGTTACCGCTCCGAAGACCAGGAGCCCAAGCGCGGCAATCGCGAAGATGGCTGGGATGGCCAGCACACCCCACCCGACGAGGCCCTCCGTCTTCTCCCGCGACGGCCGTTGCCAGGCGGCGTACGCGGGCAGAACCAGCGCCAGTGCCCACAGCACCTCGACCGGCCCGCCCGGGGAGTAGTGACCGCTGGCGACCTCGCCGACCACGACCGTATCGGCGGCCGCAAAGATAATCAGCGAACCGCCGAGGAGATACCACACCCTTTCGAGCCGCCAGCCCAGCAGACCGAACACACTCACGACGAGCACGAGCAGCATCAGATCGGCAAGGGGATAGGCGAGATTGAGCTCCACCGTCGACATATTGGTCGCGCGGACCTTACCGATGGCACCGACAGCCAGGCCGCTGGCAAGCGCCGCCACCCCGAGAGCGCCCACCAGCGCGTCAAGCCAGACGCTGGGATGAAACCGGGACACTCGTTTGCGCATCAGCAGAATCACAGCTACATATGTCGCGATATAGAACAACAACCAGCCCGCGTCGGCCAGCGATGGCGACAGTTGCGGATTGCGATTGGCGACCCGTGTCGTGAAGTAAATCGTCCCGGCGCCGTAGCACAGAAGACCGGCCCCGATCGCGACCCACGCGGCCCGTTCACCACGCACAAGATTGGCGCGCACAAGGCACATGACCCCCGCCGCCAGGCTGAAGCAGTTGCCGAGCCAGCGATCGACCCCGTTGACTATGATCGATGTGTCGCGCAGGCCGGCGAGAGTGGTGGCCACGAAGAATACCGCAGCCGCCAGGAGCGCCACGCGGCCCGCTCGGACCACTCGCAATCGGCGAGCGGCATGTACTGAAGTCGTCAAATGATCATCCCCCCACGATCAGATCGGCGGGGCATATTCTGACACTCCGGGCGCTATTCTCCCTCAACAAACCACCAATCAGCCCGAGACCCCGGGAACCTTCACGATCGCCCCAATTTTTACCAACTGACAGTTGACCAACTGACGGCTGGCCGGCTGGCAGCGGCTTCTTTGTGGACCACTCCGGCGCGGCAGTGCGGCACCGGCCCGTGGCAGCGGTATGCCGACGTCCGATTTGCCACCCCTGACTACTGACAGCGTCCGTCAGTGAAAAATCCTGCGGACGAACACCCGTAGCTCCTCCACCCCTACCCGGGACTCGGCAATCCAGTCCCGAGGCACGCCCTGAGCGACCCATTCGCGACTCGTTCACCCCGAAGAGCTGGCACAGGCCCACGGCGTGTTTCGCAAGCCGTCGTTCGATCGGGGAGCCGGACAGACGGCTTGCGAAACACGCCCTAAGAGCGCCGGGCAATAGGGGACGCCGCGTCGCGGGGTTGGGGCACGCACCTCGCGTCATCGCTCCCCGTCCATCGCCGCGCGATGCACGGGTACCCGGCTCGTCAGTCGCCACCCACCACCTCCGGTGGCTGCCTCCGCCGCCTCGCGATGCACGCACCCCAACCCCACTCCTTGATCCACTCCTCTATTGCC
>NZ_CAKJTR010000182.1:0-1100 GCF_917627355.1 Protofrankia sp. Cj3
GTCGAGGGCTGCGCATCCCGGCTACGAAGAAGCTCCCGGAACGCCCGCTGCGCTACCAGCACATCGACAAGATGCTCGTCAACCGCTACTACATCGGCTTCGTCAGGTACGAGGGCGTCTGCTACGAAGGCCGGCACCCGGCGCTCATCGACACCGTGACCTTCGAGCAGGTGCAGGCCGTACGCACGTCTCGCGCCGAAGCGCGCGAGAAGGTGCAGAAGCATCCGCACTACCTCAAGGGCTCGATCTTCTGCGGCCGGTGCCGTGGTCGGTTCGGCGTCATGAATGCTCGAAACCGCTGGGGCACGGTCTACCCGTACTTCTACTGCCTCGGCCGCGCGAAGAAGGAGGACTGCACGCAGTCAACGATCCTGATCAGTGACGTGGAAGCGGCCGTCGCGGACTACTGGTCCCGCGTCCAGCTCAGCGGACCGCGCATCGCGGCCATCCGCGAGCAGGTCATGGCCGCGCTGGTGGGCCGACAGCACAGCAATCGAGCCGAACTCGACAGACAGGAGAAGCGCAGGAAGGAACTGCAAAACCAACAGCTCAAGCTGATCGAGATGCGCTACGCCGATGCCATCTCGCTCGAACACCTGAAGTCTGAGCAGGAACGCATCACCCGCGAGCTTGCCCAGGCACAGCAGGTCATCGACCAGTGCTCGACTGAGATCGAGGCCGTCATGAAGGTGGTCGAGGAGGCGCTGATGCTCTGCGCCAACGCGCACCAGCTGTACCTCAGCGCTCCACCCGACGTCCGCCGACAGCTCAACCAAGCCGTCTTCGCCCGCCTCTGGATCATGGACGACCAGGTGCAGGGCGCGGACCTCACCGAAGGCTTCGCCCACCTCCTCGCCCCTGATCTTGCCGCACGGCTGACAGAGGCGAAGAAGGACGAAGACACCAAGATCGAAACCCGTTCCCGCCCCCGTAGGGGTCGAGGGCGGTCCACCGGCGAAAGTGCCGGTCTGGAACTGGTGCGGCCCACGGACGCCATACAGCGCCCGCACGGCCCACTTCCCGCCGATGCGACGAACCCCGGACCCAACCGGGACCGGGGTTCAAACGTGACCGTTTTGGTGTCCGAGGGGGGACTTGAA
>NZ_CAKJTR010000182.1:1327-5276 GCF_917627355.1 Protofrankia sp. Cj3
CCCCCACGCCCTTAGAGGGCACTAGCACCTCAAGCTAGCGCGTCTGCCATTCCGCCACCCGGACGTGCATGCCCTGTCGGACCTGCAACGAAACAGACTCTACACGGCTCGCACCGTTGCTGACGCAAGGGTCCCGTCAGGCCGGCGGGCAATAAATGATCTTGAATCTCCTCGGAGCCGCGCCGGTCGGCGCCTGACCTTGAGCCCTTCCCGGCGGATGGGGGTGCGACTGGCATCCCCGCTGGCTTGTCTACCGCGATCACCGCCGGCACCCAGAACCGCTACCCTGTAGCGATCAACAACAGGGAACGCGGCAGCGCGGGGTTGGGGCAGCGCGGGGTTGGGGCGCGCACCTCACGTCATCACTCCCCATCCATCGCCGCGCGATGCACGGGTACCCCGGCTCGTCGGTCTCGCGATGCACGCACCCCAGCCCCGCTCCTTGATCCACACTCCTATTGCCAGGCGCTCTTATTCCGCAATGAGCCGCACGGCGCAGGCTGCGCTGACAAGGCCCGCCATATCACTCCGGCGGTGTCATTTATGACATGAGTTGCTACGATGATACCGAGACAATCTCGGAACGCAGCGGGGCAAGGGCGGCTCCGATCTGGCTGGTGGTTTCCGCCGGGACGCCGAGGCTTTTCAATGCCGCAACCAGATGATCCACCACCGCGTCGAAGTGTGCGTTGGTGGCGCCGAACACGGCGTGTACCGCAGCCATGTCCCGCCCCTGGTAGATCTCGGGACCACCGATCGCCGCGGCGATGAACGCCCGCTGATGCGCCTTGACGCGAGTCAGGTCCCGATTGGCAAAGAAGGGGGCAAGACTGGGATCGGCCATCACCCGGACGTAGAACTCGTCGACCGTGGCCTGCACGGCCGTTGCGCCGCCGATAGCGTCGTAGATACTCACCAGAGGTCTCGCTTTCGCAGGAGGGGCCAACCGGAGGCCATCGACCATGTTTGTTGCCCGAGGTTGCGCTGGTACACAGCCAACAGGTTCACTGAACCGCGGACACAATTTCTTTAAAAGAGGAAAATGTCCGCGCGGCAGAGCCAGATGGCAGCCGACCGCAGGCCGTTCGGCTCCTTCTGTTCCGTGCCGGAAGAAGCTTCACCTGCTGGGAGGCGGTAGGGAGCAGCGGTGCCCGGGCCGGGCCGAGGCCCGCCAGGTCGTCATACAACCAGTCAGCGCACAACCAGTCGGCGCACGACGGAGTGGCTGACAGGCCAGTCCCCGCGAAGAGCCCCGCACCGGACGGCTCCGCCGCGGTCCAGCGAATCTCGAAGTAATTCTCGAAGTAATCGAGATAGCAGCTGAGGCTGGATAACCGCATGCGAACGACAGCGATATTCGCGTATCCTGGGCCGAGCCTGTATGACGATGGCTGGGCTGCCGCCGTCCGGCACACCCATCCACCGCGAGGTAACCAACGCCGTCGCGGCGTCGCGGGGCTGAGGCACGCGAGCCGCCGACCGGGCGGCGCGAAACAGGACAGTCCTATTGCCGGAGCTTCTTAACTCTTTTGGCGAGATCCGTAGGGCACAGGCCATGGAGCCGCCACGGCGGTCGTGCACGACCGCCGTGGCGGTGCGGCTTGTTCGGGCACAAGACCACGGCGCGAGACCACGGATGACAAAGATCGATCTTTTGAAGGCGGGACGCGTGCCCTCGCTGTCATCGAGGCTGGAACTGTGGATCGAGACCTTGCCGACAGCAGTCCTGTTCTGCCCCAGCGAGACACGCCACCGTCCCTGGAAGAGCCCGTGTCCGCACGTACGCCCACCTCGCCGAACGCACCAGCCCCGGAACCTGCCGGCAGCCCGCCGCTGGCACGCGACCCCGTCCTGACCTATGGCCGGGAGGACGAAGCCACCTCCCGGCCGTGGTCGAAGCACGACCGGACGCTGGCACAGACCGGTTTTCTCATCATGGCCAAGCGGCTGCCGGGGCTGTTCCGACTCGCCTGGTCGCTGGCCTGGGAGTCCGACCGGGCTGGGTTGATCACCATGGTCACCCTGCGGGTGCTGTCCGGGATTGTGGAGGCTGGTGGGCTGCTTGCGGTGGCCGGCGCGCTCGGCGCGTTGCTCAGGGAGGGGCCGACCCCGCGGCGGCTGATGGCGGCATTGCCCGCGCTCGCGCTCGTCGTCGGCGCTGGGATTGTCCGGACCGGACTGTCGATGGTCAACAATTTCCTGCGGACCCGCTTCGGTCCCCGGGTCGACCGTGTCTCGCTCATCCGGCTGCTCGAGCTGGCCACCCGTACCTCCGTGATGGCCTTTGACGACCCCGGGTTCGTCGACGATCTCGATGCCGCGGAGCGGGGTGCCGCGAGCGGGCGTCAACTTGTCGACAACACGGTCGACGTGCTTACCTCGGGGGTGCAGATCGCTGCCGCCGGCAGCGTCCTCGGCGTGCTGCACCCCGTCCTGTTACCGCTGCTGGTGATCTCGATCGTGCCGGACGGCTGGGCGTCGGTACGTTCCGCCAGGCTCGCGCACGCGTCCTGGCTGGGTCACATCCGCCCGGTCAGGCGCCAGTACATGTTGCGGCACCACATGACGGAACGCGGCTGCGCCGCGGAGATCCGATCGTTCGGTCTCGGCCGGTTCCTGCTCGACGAGTACACCGCCCTGGCCCGCGAGCACGAGGCCGAGCAGGTGCGCGTCGGCCGCGGGCAAGCGGTGTACCGGCTGACCGGCGAGGCCGTGTCAGGGCTCGCGCTGGGCGCTGTCTACGGGACGCTGATCGTGCTGCTCAACACGGGCATCATGCCGCTCGCCGCCGCGGGCACGGCGGTGTTGGCGATCCGTAACGGCCGGGGCGCCCTGTCCTCGGCTTTGAACAGCCTCAACAGCGCCTATGAGAACTTCCTCTACTTCGGCGAGTACCGGAGCTGGATCGCGGAGGCGACCCGCCGGGTGCCCCGGCCCCGGGCACGCCTGGCGCCGGCCAACCCAACAGTGATCAGAGCCGACAACGTCACCTACGCATACCCCCGTACCGACACCCCGGCGCTGCGCGGGGTCACGGTGGAGCTGCGCAAGGGCGAGGTCGTCGCATTCGTAGGCGCCAACGGCAGCGGCAAATCCACGCTCGCGAAGATCCTCGCAGGCCTGTACGAGCCGGACTCCGGCACAGTGAGCTGGGATGACACCGTTCTCGCCGAGGTCGACCCGGACAGCGTCCGGTCGAATATCGGTTTGATCCCGCAAAGCTACACACAGTGGCCGATGTCGGCCCGGCTCAACATAGCCGTCGGCCGGATCGGGCGCCTGGCCACGGACGGGCCGGACAGCGTCATCCCCCCCGCGGAGGCGACCGGCGCAGCCGAAGTGATCGGAAAGTTACCATATGGTTACGATACGTCCCTGGCGCGCCAGTACAACGCCGGGCACGACCTGTCCGGCGGCCAGTGGCAGCGGATCGCCTGCGCGCGGGCGGTCTATCGGGATGCGCCATTCCTCATTGCGGACGAGCCCTCCGCGGCCCTCGACGCCCGTGCCGAGCAGGCTTTGTTCAACCTGATTCGCGAGCTGGCACGGGAGCGGACGGTTCTACTGATCACCCACCGGCTCGCCAGCGTCCGCACCGCCGATCGCATCTACGTCCTCGACGACGGCCTGGTGGTCGACGAGGGTACGCACGCCGGGCTGATGACCCGGTCCGGCATTTACCGCGAGCTGTTCACTCTCCAGGCCAACCAGTTCCTCGACGCGGAGGCGTCCAGGACCAGATGACCATGACAGTGAGCGGCTGTTTTTGTTTTCCTGGCTCCGTACGTCGGGCCGAGCCTTCCTGGGGTCGCTTCTCACGCCGACCGCCGGTACCGTACCCTCCAACACATCAGTTGTGTTTGCCAACTCACCTGTGAGGGATCCGTGAGCGTTCAGGACAACGAGGCCGCCAACGCATCCCCACCGGTCTCCGTAGCGCTCACCGCCA
>NZ_CAKJTR010000182.1:5893-10181 GCF_917627355.1 Protofrankia sp. Cj3
GGGTACCGCCGCCGCGGGCCGCTCGGTGGCCCACGTGCGCCTCGGCCCGGTCTTCGCCGTCGTCGCCGCGGGCGTGGCCATGTCCAACCTCGACCTGTTCATCGTCAACGTGGCGCTGCCGCGGATCGGCACACACTTCGGCGGATCGTCCCTGGCTTCGTTGTCCTGGGTGCTCAACGCCTACGCGGTGCTCTTTGCCGCGCTGCTGGTACCGGCAGGCAGCCTGGCGGACCGCACCAGCCCGCGGCGGGCCTACCTGTGGGGTATCGGCGTCTTCACCGTGGCCTCGGCGCTGTGCGCGCTGGCGCCGAGCGTCTGGGCGCTGGTCGCCGCTCGGGCCGTCCAGGCCGCGGGCGCGGCCATGCTCATCCCCGCTTCGCTGGGGCTCCTGCTCGCGGCCGCCCCGCCGCAGCGGCGGGGCTCCACGGTCCGGGCCTGGACGGCCATCAGCGGCCTGGCCGCCGCGGTCGGCCCGGTCGTCGGTGGCCTGCTGACCGAACTGGACTGGCGATGGGTCTTCCTGGTCAACCTTCCCTTCGGCCTCGCCGTCCTTCTCCTCGGTCCGGGGATCCTGCCGCGTACTCCCGCGCGGCTGAACGCCGCCCGCCCCGACCTGCCCGGTGCGGGTGTTTTCATCGTGGCGATCGCCGTGCTGACCCTTTGCCTGGTCCGCGGCCAGGACTGGGGCTGGGCCTCGGGAAGGACGCTCGTCTCGCTGGTGACCGGGGTGGTTCTCCTCGTCGTGTTCGTGTACCGCTCGGCACGTCACCCGGCGCCGATCCTGCCGCTGCCGCTGCTGCGGGTGCCCGTGTTCAGGGGCGCGGCCCTGGCCGCGCTCCTGTTCTCCGTCGCGTTCGCGGCGATGCTGTTGTCCATCATCCTGTGGTGCCAGCAGGTCTGGACCTGGTCGGCACTGCGTACCGGCCTCGCGATCGCGCCGGGACCGCTCATGGTGCCGGCACTGGCCGTCGGCGCAGGACCGCTGGCCCGGCGGATCGGTGCGGGCTTTGTCGCCGCAGCCGGTTGTGTTCTCTTCGGCTGCGGGATTGCCTGGTGGGCGCTGCTGCTCGAGCCTGACCCCACCTATCTGCGGGGGATGCTGCCGGGCATGCTGCTCACCGGTGTCGGGGTGGGCCTGACCCTGCCCACCCTGATCAGCGCGGCCGTCACCGCGCTGCCGCCACAGAGCTTCTCCACCGGTTCGGCGGTGGTCACCATGGCCCGCCAACTCGGCACCGTGCTCGGTGTCGCGATGCTCGTCGCGGCCCTGGCCCCGGCCCGGGGCGAGGGTGTCGCGGTCGCCGTACACGCCTACGACAGCGGCTGGCTGTTCACCTTGGCCGCGATCGCCGCCGGTGCGGCCGCGTGCCTACTTCTCCCCCGCGGGCACTCCCCGACCTGATCACAATGAATGATAATGGTTCATAACCGTATATAACAGGAAAATCCGACATCCGGATGGCGGTGGCCCGTCGGCTGGCAGGGCGCTCACCCGGTCTCGTCGCGGGCATGACGGGAACAGCCCTGTCGATGGCCCGTACAATAGATCCATGCCGAAAGGGCCGGATCCGCGTGAATGTTCCATCGCCGACACTCTGCACCTGGTTGGCGAACGTTGGACATTGCTGGCCATCCGAGAGCTCATGCTCGGTGTGCGCAGGTTTGACGGTATTGTGCGCAGTACCGGGGCGCCGCGCGACATCCTGACCGTACGGCTGCGGAAGCTGGAGGCCGTCGGCATTGTCCGGCGGGAACAATACAGCGATCATCCGCCACGTTATGAATACCATCTGACGCCCGCCGGGAAAAACCTCACCGACGTGCTGCTCAGCCTGATGAAGTGGGGCGACCAGCACCTGAACGCCGGTGACCCGCCGGTGCGCTGGCGGCACACCTGCGGTGAGGTTCTGGATCCGGTGCTGGTGTGCCGGCACTGCGGGGAGCCCGCCGGGTCAGGTCTGCATTCGCCAACCGGTCGCGGCGCGCTCGTCTCCCACACCGAGCCGGTGGCGACGTCCTGACCCGGCCCTGGCAACGGCAGGTTCCGCATACAGCAGAGTCACAGTGGGGCCATGACAAAGTCGTTCTTGCCGACCCCGCAGTTGGGGCAGGTCCAGGAGTCGGGGATGTCTCCCCAGGCCGTGCCCGGCGCGATGCCCTCGTCGGGCAGCCCCAAGTCCTCGTAGTAGGTCCAGCCGCAGACCAGGCACATCCACGCCTTGCCCCTGACCATGGTTTCCGGCTTCATCCGACCGATGCCTCACTCTCCGGAACGTGCGCTGACACGACGTGCTTGGGCAGGACGTGCTCGGCCACAAAGGCCGAGACGGCGGCCGTCACCCGGGCCGCCATGAGAATGCCGAGGTGGCCGTGGCCCGGAGCCACCGCCAGACGTACGGTACGCAGGCCCGCGGCGATGGCTTCGGCGTCGGAGAACGGGACCACCGGGTCGCCGGGGTCGTGGATCGCCAGCTTCGGGCAGTCCAACGTCCGCCCCAGCCCCACCACGTCCCAGTGACTGACCGGCACCCCGTTACGCCGGTGCAACTCAGCGTAGATACGGTCGACGACCGGCCGGGACATTTCCGGCCGACCAGCCGACCACCGTTCAAGGACACCCGCCAGCGAGGCGGCCGGGGCGACGAAGGCGAGGCAGTCGACGGGCATCGCCGGACGTGGCGCCAGCGCGCCGACCGCGGCGATCGAGCCCAGCGAGTGGGCGATGACCGCCCGCACCCCGCCGAGGGTGTCCAGCACCGTCCCGGTTGCCCGGGTGAACTCGGTCATCGTCGCCTGTGAGCCGGCGGAGACGCCGTGCCCCGGGGCGTCAAACGCCGCCACCCGGAAACCCAGCTGCCGCAGCGGGCTGATCAGCCCGTGCATGCTGCTGCTGTCAGCCCCCCAGCCATGCACGAGCAGGACGGTCGGGCCCTGGTCCCCCCACAGGTAGCCGCCGCGCACCCGGGGCTCACCGTCCACCCGGAAGCCGCGAGCACCCAGCGGCGATACATCGTCGGGGTACACCCCGAGCGGGCGGGTGTCGCTGAAGGTGTCGGCGGCCAGCCGCCCGGCTCGAACGGGTGCTACCGACCGCAACACGCTGTAGCCCAGGCGGCGGATCGCGACCGGTGTCACGAGCCCGCCCCGACGGTCTGCGGAAGCTCCTTGACCGTCCGCCGCTCCTGGGGCGGGACATGCGCTCGGGAGAAGTCCATGTAAAAGCCGGACGCCGTGTCATAGAAATGGCAGCGACGCAGGATGTGCCACAGGTGCCGTATCTTCACCTCACGTTCCCGGATCATGCCCGGGTAGGCGCGCTTCAAAGCGGCCTGTGCCTTGGTGAGGTTATAGAACGGGACAACCGGGGCCACATGGTGTGCGGTGTGGATCGAAATGTTGTGGGTCAGGAAAAGCAGCCATCGCGGGTAGGCGTAGTCCGTCGTGAGCAGCAGCCGGCTGGCATTGCGGGTCCAGTGCTCGGATGTCAGGTAGGGCACATCACGGGAGCTGTGATGCATCAGCGTGGTGGCGCTGAACCAGGCATGCGTGGCGAGCCACGGGCCGACGAAGTACAGCAGGAACCCGGTCGCCCCGGTGTAGTAGACGAGCACCGGGAAGTACCCGGCACAGACCGCCGCGACGAACAGGATCGAGCGCCGGGCGCCGCGGCGCATCTCCTTCTTCGGAAAGAAGCTCGGCCGGAACCCGGACACCCGCCAGTAGTTGATGGTGCCGCCCCAGAACGCCCAGGTGCGGGTGCCATGATAGATCATTTTCTCCCAGCGCGGCATCCGATCATACAGCGCGGCCGGAATGGGCCGCCAGTCGGTGTCCAGCTCCAGGTTGTTGGTGTGGGTGTGGTGCATGTTGTGCGCGTGCCGCCAGGCGTGGAAAGGATAGATCAGCGGCAGCAGCGACACATGCCCGACGGCAATGTTGAACCAGCGGGATCGGGAGAAGGAGTTGTGCCCGCAGTCGTGGGCGATGCAGTGCAGGCCCCACCCGCCCAGCCCGGCCACCATCAGCAGCGGCAGGTACAGCGGCCAGTACGGGGCGAAGCTCATGCTCACGACCGCGCCGATATAGAGTGCCCAGCTCACGGCGAAGCCCAATAACCCGCGGGCAACCCGCGGCTCGATCAGGGATTTCGGGATCGCCGCGGCGAGCCGCTCGTTCCTGATCTGCTCCGACTTCTGGAGAAAGTCCTCGAAGTATGCGTCCGGGGCTGAGGGGAAGCGGTATGTCGGCATGGTGTCCAGTCCAGTCCAGTCGGTTGCCAGTCCTGCGG
>NZ_CAKJTR010000183.1:0-4210 GCF_917627355.1 Protofrankia sp. Cj3
GGCTGGAAGGGCCGCGGGCGACGACGAACCGGGTCCGCGGCGACTACGACGCGGTGATGGCCGGGATACGGGTGTTCCAGGACGCCGGGCTGCCGTTGTCCCTGTCGGCGGTGGTCTACCGCTCGACGCTGGCCGCGTTGCCGTTCACCTACCAGATCGCCGATCTGCTGGATGCTGGAAAGCTCAAGCTGATCCTGCCGCTGAAGAAGGGCAACGCGCTCGACCTCGCCGACCACGAGTTCATCAGCCTCGACGAAGCCATGCTGATGTTCGACCGGCTGGCCGAGCTGCGGACGGTGCACGACTGGCGGCCGGCACTGCGGCTGACGGCCTGGACCCCGGACACCGAAGGCCACATGATCGTTATCGGTCCGTCGGGGCAGGCCAGTGCCTGGCCGGTCTACGACGCCCCCGACCTGCTCGAACCGCTGGGCAACCTGCTCGACGAGCCGATCGCGGCGATCTGGGCGCGGTACCGATACCAGCGCAACCACTACGCCAAATACCTGGGACGCTCGATCCGCGCTCTCACCCGCGCCGAGCGACCGCCGTCCGGGCGTCCTTTGCTGCGGATCAGCCATGCGTGAGGCGACGAACCTGGGCTGGGCGGACACGCCGTTCGGCGCCGCCCGGCGTCCCTTCGCCGAGCGGATGTCGCTACTGGCCGCCTTCACCGTCGTCGGCGACGAGGGAGCTCCGCCGGCTGCCGCGGCGGCTGTCTACCTGCGCCTGCCGCGACGTCCGATGACGGTCACCGACACGACGCTGCGGTTCGGCTTCCACGCCGTCGCCATCGATGACCCGAGCGAGATCCCGGCCGTCGTCGCATTGGTCGACGCGCAGCTTGTCCAGGCCCGGCGCCGGGCCGCGATCCTCGCCGGGCACCGCCTGGCCGACGAGCTCGCCAGCCTTGCCGCAGCGGCCGGCGGACGGCCCCTACGAGGGATCACCGCTGTCGCCGCCTGCTGGCGGGCCAACGACACCGAACGCGGCGTCGCCCGCCTTCTGGACACCGCGCACGGGCCGCACCCCGCCGCGCTGCCGGCCGTCTGTGCCGGCCACCAACTCACGGGCCTGTCGCCCGATCCCGACCGGCCGGGCCCACACCCAGGCCGGACCGGGCCCGTAGGACCCGCTCCGGTGCCGGACCTACTCAGGCACACGATGATCCGAGCGCTGGCGATCGCCCTGATCGCCGCGAGAACAAGCGGCCACTACCAGTGGCACAACGACCTGCACCTCGGCGACATCATCGAGGCCGAAGCGTGGGACCAGATCACCACCGCCCCGACCGTGACAGCCCCATGACCTCGACGCGCGCGGCAGCCCATCCGATACAGCCCTCGTCCCCGCAAGCTATCCACGCCCGTCGCGATGACCGCCGACTCGTCGAGGAAGGACCTCGCTGATGTTGCGCAACTGCCTCGTCGTCGCGGTGGAAGGCACCCACGCCTCCGGAAAGACCACCCTCACCCATGCGCTCGCCGCCTACTACCGGGAACGGGGTGTGCACGTCGCCTGCGTCCCCGAACCAGCACGCAACAGCCCGTTCATCGAAGAGATCGTCGTGCACGGCCGCGGCGAGTTCGACGTGGAGACCGAGGTCGACCTGTTCGCCGCCCAGCTCTCCAGCCAGCTGCGCACCGCCCGCCAACACACGATGATCATCGCGGACAAGACGATCGCGAACGTCCTTGCCTACGCCTGGCTGGTCCTGCCCGGCGGCCCCGACGGACCCCACGGCCCTGTCCTGCGGGCGATGGAGACCTTCTGCCGGGCCTGGTCACACGTCTATGACGCGGTGTTCTACTGCTGCGACAAGTTCGACCAGCACCAGCCCGGCGACCCCTACCGCTCCAAGGTCCTCGACATCCAGCCGGCCGCCGACCGGGTCGTACGCAGCATCTGCGCCACCGTGGGACAGCGAATCTACGACATCCCGCCGAACATGTCCACCGGCCAGCGGGTCGGCTGGATCGCCGAGCAGCTCGCCGCCCTCGGCCTCGACCCGACCACCCGCTGACCTGCGTCCCTGGGAGACTGCCCACCATGGCGTATACCAGTGTCATCGACGTCATACTTCTGCTCGTCCGGGACGACACCGTTCTGCTGGCTTTGCGGTCTGGTACCGGTTTTGCGGACAATTGGTGGAATTGTCCGTCAGGGAAGCTGGAAGATGGCGAGGACGTCGCCGCCGCGATCTGTCGCGAGGCTCGCGAGGAGATCGGCCTTCACCTGGACCGCGGGGCGCTGTCGCTTGCCTCGACGGTGCACTTCCTCAACGAGCACGGCGAGGGTCGGCTTGGGCTGTTCTTCCACGCGCAGTCGTGGGAGGGCGAGCCGGTCAACGCCGAGCCGCACAAGTGCGCCCGCCTCGGCTGGTTCCCGCTCGACGCTCTGCCCGACAACACCTACCCCTACACGCGGATAGGCGTCGAGCTGTACCGAAAGCGGCAGAACTTCGCCGTCTCCGGATGGGCACCTGCCTGACACCAGCTCCAGCAGGACCTCGACGCCGCCGGAGAGGTCTTCCTCGACGAAACGGCGCCGCCCGCATGAACCCGCAGCAGTCCCTGTTCCCGAGCCCGCCCCCGCCGGCCGCTCCCGCGTCCACCACCGAGCTGCGGCTGGTCACGTTCAACGCCCAGCACGCCGCACCCGACCGGGCTTGCCGCCAGGCCGCCTGGCTCGGCCAGCAACCCGACGCAGACGTTGTTGTGCTCACCGAGGTCGGCCACGGGCCCGGTGGCCACGCGCTCCTCGACGCACTCGGCCACCACGGCTACACCCACATCCACGCCCCGCGGCCGGACCTGCCCGACTACAGCACGGTCATCGCCTCCCGCCACGCGCCCCTCAAACCCGTGCCCGCTGGCATCGACCTCCTTGCCCACCGCGCGCACGCCGTCGACCTGCGGATCGGTGGACAGCGGCTGCGCCTGGTCGGCCTCTACGTCCCGTCCCGCGGGCCGGCCGAACGCCGCAACGAGAACAAACGCGCCTTCCAACACGCCGTCACCCGCGCCCTACCCGGCGTCCTTGCCGGCTTCGGCGGGCCGGTCGTGGTCACCGGCGACCTCAACGTCGTCGAACCCGGCCACGTCCCGCACTACCCGGTCTTCGGCCGCTGGGAATACGACTTCTACCGCTCCTTCACCCACGCCGGCCTCACCGACGCCTACCGCACCCTGCACCCCGACGCCCCCGGCCACAGCTGGTACGGCCGCGGCGGCAACGGCTACCGCTTCGACCACACCTTCCTCACCGCCAACCGGCTCGACCTGACCCGGTGCGACTACGTCCACGCCCCCCGCCACCACGGCCTCAGCGACCATGCGGCGATGCTCCTCGCCGCCGTCGTTCCTCCCCGGTCGGACCCGCCCAGCTGGCCCTCGCCCGGCCCTGAGCCGCCGGCGGCCAGCGGCCTGCCCCCGGAAGGATCGAGCGCCCCTGTTGCATCCCCGCGCCTGACCCCGGCGACCAGACGTGACGTGCTAGGCGCTCAGCGGGACGACAGCCACGGTGTCCCACCGGTAGGTCCGGCCTTCCCGGTACAGCCGCACCAGCCGAAGATCTACCACGGAGACCTCGGCTGGGGGCAGGTCACGCAGACCCGCGACCCGACGGATGATCGGCTCCGCAGGCGTGTCACGGTTGCAGTAGGCGATGCCGACATGCGGACGAAAACGCCGCGTGACGGCAGGCAGGCCACAGGCGGCGGACACCTCGTCCACGGCGTCCCGCAATCTGACCAGCGGCTCCCAGGGGGTGACGGTGAAGCGGACCGCGCCGCTCGATCCGGCCAGCGGTCCGACCCGCAGCCCGAACGCCGGCAGGTCACGGCACCGGTCCGCGACTCGGCGGGTGACCGTGGTGAGGGTGGCGGGGTCGATCTCGTCGGTGAACGCGAGCCGGCGCACGGTGAGGTGCAGCCCGTCGGCGGGCACCGGGTCGAGACAGTCGAGGTCGCGCAGCTGCTGCTGGCAGGTCGCGGCGAGGTCGCGCAGCGCGGCGCTGTCGAACGTCAGGAACCAGTGGAAGCTGCGACGGCCCGGGGTCCAGCCGGGCCGGTCCCAGTGGTCGGTCATCAAGGGCAGGACCCGGAAGCGTTCCCAGTCGTCGTGGACCGGGTCGTGCTCGCTCACCGCGGCGCGTCGTGGGTCAGTGCCTGGGACACCTGGGCCAGTTCGGCGACGGCGGGCAGGGTCCG
>NZ_CAKJTR010000183.1:4747-9760 GCF_917627355.1 Protofrankia sp. Cj3
TGCGTAGTTCTGGACGAGGGCGGTGTCGCCGGTGCCGACGTGGGAGGTCGCGGCGTTCGCCGCGATCCGCGCGAGGCTGTGGTGCCGAAGGAGATGCACGGCGACATGCCCTCGGGCAGCTCGGCGCCCTCTGCGAGGTCGAACGCGCGGCCGACGGCTTCGCGCACGCCGGCGCGGTCGCCGAGCTGGCCCAGGGCGCGGGCTTCGCCGTTGACCGCCAGCCGGATCGCCTGCGGCCCGCCCGCGGCGTAGGTCTGTCCCTCGCGCGCCCGCTCCAACGCCAGCCGGTAGTCGCCGGCGTAGTAGGCGCACAGGCTTTCGGTGCCCCGCACCCAGGCCGCCAGGTCGGCGTCCTCGACGGCGAGCGCAAGGGTGAACGCCTCCACGCAGTAGGCACGCGCGAGCGGAAAGTCCCCGAGGTTCACCGCCATATAGCCGGCAAGCCCCGACAGCCGTCCAGCGGAGCGGAGCAGCTGGATGCGGTCCCGGGGGAGCTGCCAGCCCTCGACGAGGGCTTGTACGCCCTTCCGCTGTCGCACGACAAGAGGCATCAACGCGGCCGGGCCACGCGCCTCATAGGAGACGACACAGTCCTCGACGAAACCGTCAAGATAATCAAGGAAAGGGGTCTGCACGGAGGGTCCCGCGAAATACCGCAGTCGAACGCCGACGTCGAGCAGTTCCGCCTGCCGGTCATACCCACCGCCACGGGATGCGGTCACGTCCATGGCTGGCGAGACCATCGCCGGAGCGGACGGGCTGATGCCTTCTCCGGCCCTCTCGACCTGCGACGCGTCCCTGGGCTTCGGCAATTCTTCCGGCCTGACCCGCACCGTTCTCGGCATCTTGCTGATAAGGAGAGCGTCGGCGGGGGTGAGGTGTTCACGGTCGTCGAGATCGATCAGATTGTGGATGCCCGTGCCATAGACCTCGGCGAGCAGCGCGAGGATCTGAGGGGTAGGCCGGCGGCGGTTGTTCGGCAGCGGCCAGTTCTCCAGCTCCGACAACCGTGGGCCGGTCATAGTGGCGGCGCCGTGGGGGTCCAGGCCGGTGCGGGCTGCGTGGGCGTTGATGTGGTTCGCGGCCTGCGTCTGGGTCCAACCGTGCGCGACGCGGTAGGCGGCGCGCGGACGCAGCTGGTAGCGACGGGCAAACTCGACGGCGATCTCGTCGTGGGACATCCCCGCCGTGCGCATCCGCGCCCGTAGCTCCGCCTGCTCCACCCGCAGGCTGGGCCTGGTCATCACGAGATCTGTGGCTCCTTCCTCGGCGCGCACCAAATCCTGGTGGCGGACGGCGAGTCGGAATGCGCCAACAGTAGCCCTCGACGCCGATCGCCCCAAGCGGTCCGGCAGGGCCCGCCGCGCCGGACCGGTGAGCTGTCCCTCCGGCTCGACCGGCCCAGTGCCCTGCATGGTGCGTGCCGCTCCCGATCCGTGCCCGCCATCGGCCAGAACACAGCGGTCACTGATCCACAACACTGGGCGGCTCGCGCGCCAGACGCATGGCTCCGCCAGTCCGGACGGGCTATCCCAGAGATTCACTGAAATAGCCTATATAGACCATTGTTACTAGTACTTTTGAGTCATTTGGCGCTGGGACGCCGAACGGACCGCAAAGTTAGAACGCCACAAATCGCTGCCACCGGAGTAGTCCTAGAACGGTGAGGGTCATCTGAGATCTACCCGGCCGGGCGGGTGACCGCCCGCGTGGGAACGGCCTGCGAGGTGGAGCACGGTGGAGGTCGGGACTCGTCGGTCTGAACGGCGCCGCGGTACACGGTCGCGGGCCGCGAGCGCGGGTGTCCTGATCGCTGTTGTGCTGGCTCTCGCCGCCTGCGGTGCGGGGGGTGGTTCGCAGCCCGCCCCGACACCCAGCGGCGCAAGCGCCTCTGGGTCCGCCCATCCACCCGTGTCCGCGACCCCCACGCCGACCTCGCCAGCGGATATCGCCCGGCGGGACGCGGTAGCGGCGTACCTCGGAATGTGGCAGACGTACGCGCAGGCGAGTCATACCTCTGATTGGCAGGCGCCGTATCTGTCGCAGTACGCCTCGGGTGAGGCTTTGCAGTTCCTGAGCCGTGATCTGTACGCCGACCACTACAACGGCCTGGTCTCCAAGGGCAATCCGGTGAACAGCCCCCGGGTGACGTCGGTGAGTCCGGAAGACACGCCCACATCGGTGATGATTGATGATTGTCTCGATGACCGGCACTGGTTGCGGTACAGGACTGACGGTTCGCTGCTGGACAACACGCCGGGCGCATTGCACAAGGTTTTCGCCGAGGTGCGGCTGCACACGGACGGCAAGTGGCGCGTCACCCGCTTTGGGATCGGCGATCCGGGATCATGCTGATACGGCGAGGCGCATTCCTATTCGTGCTCGCGGTGGTGGCACTCGGGGCGTTCGCCCCGCCGGCTTTCGCCGACGGCAAGGTCGGCTCCGCGCTGTGCAGCCAGAATCCGTATCCGGGGTGCGAGCTTTTCGCCGGCGACGACGGCGCTGCCCCGGCGCCGGATCACAGCCCCGCGCCGTCGGGCGGGAGACCGGCAGCCTCGCCCGCACCGGGTGACAGGGCGTTGGACGAACCGTCGCTGCCGACGGCGGATTGCGCGTATGTGCGCAGCGACTTTCAGCCGCCCGCCCCCGGTCTGCGGCCGGTCGCCTATCGGCCGCCCGCGGTGGATGGGCTGGTGGTGAGGCCGGCGGTGTTGCACCCGTCGGAGCTGTCGGTGCGGCCGGTGGCGTCGCAGCCGGGGCAGGGAGCGGGCGCCTGGTACGTCTACCGGTGCACCTCGGGCGGTGAACGGGACGCTCTTTATCGGGCGCCGGTGTGGATTCCGGACGCGGCGGCGGCGCCCGCGCCGGACCCGAAGGCGTTGGCGGAGCAGGCCCGTAACCAGCTGCGGCTGCCCGGCCCGCGGATCGTGATGAACCCGTCGGCGGATCAGCTGGTGGGGTTGCCGACGTGGCTGTGGCTGGATGCGGCCGGATGGAATCAGGTGGCGGCGACGGCGGCGGCGGGCGGGGTGTCGGTGACCGCGGTCGCGAAGCCCGTGCAGGTGACCTGGTCGTTCGGGGACGGCGGGACCGTGACGTGCACCGGTCCGGGCACGCCGTTAACGCCCGGTGGTGATCCGACGAGCGCGTCGCCGGACTGCGGCTACACCTACCGCCACCGCTCGCTGGACACGCCGGGCGGGACGTTCACGGTGACAGCGACGGTGCGCTGGGACGTGGCCTGGGCCGGTGCCGGCCAGGCAGGGGCGTTCCCGGGGCTGACGACCGTGTCCACCACGGCGGCCAGGGTGATCGACGTTCCCGCGCTCACGACAGGCGGTGGCTGATGACGACCAGGACCGATACGGCCCGACGAGCCGCGACGGCATGCCCACACCGTGGGGCGCGCGGCGAGGAGGCGTCGTGGTGACCGCCCCGTCGTCGGCGCCGCGTACCGCCGGCGCGGAGCGCGGCGCCCGGCGCGCTGGTGGCATACCGGCCGCGCGGTTGACCGGTGGTCCGCGGCGCCGCCGCCGGCTGCCGTATCTGCTCCTCGGGGTGGTCCTCGTCGTCGGCTGCGCCACCGCCGGCCTGCTCGCGGGCGCCCGGGTGGGGTCACGGACGGCGGTGTTGGTGCTGGCCCGTCCGGTGACGGTGGGACACGTCCTGTCGGCGGCGGACGTGCGGGAGGCGCGGATCTCCGCCGACGGCCTCGACACGATCCCCGCGGGATCGAAGGACACCGTGCTGGGCAAGCCCGTCGCCTACAGCCTTCCGGCCGGCACGGTGCTCAGCCGCGCGGCCGTGGGCGCCGCGCAGGTCCCGCCACCGGGGGAGGCGATTGCCGCGGTGGCGTTGAAGGCCGGCCAGTTCCCCACCGGCCTGTCGGCCGGCTCACGGGTGGCCGTGATCGTGGCTCCCGCGAGCAGCGCGGTGTTGACCGCGTCCGCGGGTGCCGCCCGTTCGTGGCCGGCGACGGTCGTCGCCGTCGCGGCCCAGGACACCGGCCAGACGACGGTGGTGTCGGTGCAGCTCACTGAGGCCGACGCCCGCGCGCTCGCGGCAAGCCCGGCCGGGCAGATCGGGATCGTCACCGTCCACGGCACGGGACAGTGACCGGCCTATGATCATCGCGGTTGGGTCGTTGAAAGGCAGCCCAGGGGCGACGACGCTGACGCTGGCGTTAGCAGATCGCTGGCCGGTCGGCGGCGGGGAGCCGCTGGTCGTGGAGGCCGACCCCGCCGGCGGTGACCTGGGCGCTCGGTTCGGGCTGCTGACGGCCAGCCGTGGGCTGGTCACGCTCGCCGCGGCGGGCCGCCGCGGCGGTGCGGCCCGCCCGGTCGAGGATCACATCCACGAGCTGCCCGGCGGTCTCCAGGTGATCGCCGCCCCGGCCGGCGCTGAGCAGGCCAGCCAGGTGCTCGGGGAACTCGATGGTGGCGGATGGTCGCTGCTGTGGTCCGCGGCACGCGGGCAGGGCCGGCCGTTGCTGGTGGACTGTGGCCGCTTGGACGCGCGTTCGTCGGGGCGGCCGGTGCTGGACGCGGCGGATGTGCTGCTGCTGGTCGTGCGGGCCCGTGACGACGAGCTGTCGCACTTGGCGGCCCGGATTCCGGTGGTCCAGAGCTGGGAACTGCCGGCCTGGTATGTGGTGGTCGTCGCGCAGCCGGACCGGTCGGCGGACTACCGGGTCGGTGACATCTCTCGGGTGCTGGGTTCTCGGGTGCTGGGCCCGGTGCCGTATGACGCCGCCGCGGCCGGCGTGCTCGCCGGCCGGCGCCATACCCGTGTCGGCATCGGCCGCACGAAGCTGGGACGGACCGCGGCCAGTCTCGCGGACTACCTCGCGGCCAGCGTCTCCACCGACGTGCCCGCCGAGCCGTGGACACCCGCCCTGCCCACGGGTGCGGCGGCTTCGGCCGGACGGGTCGCGTTGCCGCGGACGAGGGCGCGATGACCCGGCCGCCGTGGCACGATCCCGCCCGCGCGCCGACCGCCGGCAACGGCGCGGGC
>NZ_CAKJTR010000184.1:0-6558 GCF_917627355.1 Protofrankia sp. Cj3
ACTTGGCGGAGTCCGAGATCGTGATGTCGACCTTCTCCTCGGTCGGTGTGGTCGGGGCGGCCTGGGGCGCGGTGCTGTTCGGCCGCACCGCGAAAACCGGCGTCCCCTTGGTGACCGTGGAGGTGACGACCGTGGAGCCACCGAAGATGCCCTGGGTGGCGGCCAGGTCTGGGGTGAGGCCGACCGCGTCCCAGATCAGGCCCGATCCGGTCTTGGCCGCTGTGCGCGCGGCGGCTTCCCTGGCGTCCGGGGTGGCGGCGGTCAGGACCGCCGCCGGCGACTTGCCGGTCACCAACGTGGCCAGGACCTCAGCCACTGGGGCCACAACGTAGTCGGTGACCTCTTCGGACTCGACGATGTACACCGTGGACGCGCCGTACTGGGCCAGGTAGTCCTTGGCTTTCGCGTACGTTCCGGGCGCGCCGAGGAAGACCGCGGACGCCTCACCCAACGACCGGGCGAGCGTCAGCAGTTCGGCGGTGATTTTTTTCGGCTCGCCGTCTGCGTGCTCGACGAGAACTAGAACCTCAGCCATCGGACAAGACCCCTCAGATCAGCTTCTGTGCGGCGAGGAAGTCAGCGACCCTGGTGCCGCCATCACCCTCGTCCTTGACGATCGTTCCGCTCTGGCGAGGCGGGGCGGGCTGGGCGTCCAGGACCGTCGACGCGGCGTTGGCAAGCCCCACCGTGCCTGGGTCCAGCCCCGCGTCCGCAACGGACAGCGTGGTCAACGGCTTCTTCTTGGCCGCCATAATGCCCTTGAAGGACGGGTAACGCGGCTGGTTGATCTTCTCGACAACCCCGACAACCACCGGCGTCGCGGCTTCCACGAGAAGGTAGCCGTTGTCGGCCTGCCGTTCGATCCGCACCGTGCCGGCACCGGGGTCGACGGTCACCTTACGGGCCTGCGTCAGCTGCGGGAATCCGAGGTGCTCGGCAAGCAGCGCGCCCAGCACACCGCCACGGGCGTCGGACGCCTCGGCGGCGGTGATGACGATATCAGGCGAAAGCGTCGCGATAACCTTCGCGAGCGCGGCGGACGTCTGGAGGGCGTCGGAACCGGCCAACGCCTCGTCGGTGATGTGGACAGCCTTGTCCGCACCCATCGACAGCGCCTTACGCACGGTTTCCAGGGCCTTCTCGGGACCCATGGTGACCACCGTCACCTCACCGCCATGAGCCTCCTTGATCTTCAGGGCCTCCTCGACCCCGTATTCGTCCATTTCGTTCATGACGTTGTCGACGCTCTTGCGATCCGTCGTCCTGGTTGTGGGATCGAGCTTCTTCTCCGCCCAGGTATCCGGAACCTGCTTGACGGTGACGACGATGTTCACGCCTCGGGGCCTCCGTAGCCACATTCATGGGTCTTCATTGCTCTTGACATGGTCGCACCTGTGTCCTTGACACGCTCAATGATCGTCGATGTGACCCAGGTCGCACTCGACCCATCCCGCACGCCAGACCGGCAATACGTGCATTCGTATGCGCGTCTGCACATCCCCTTCCGCCATTGTGACAGCTCCGCTACGTTGTGTCTCACAGCAGATCCGACGGCAATTTCACCACGAACCAGTACCCAATGAGCTACGGGGGCCCAATGGGCAGGCAACATATATCAAAAGATCACGATCAGACCGGCCGCGAGCCGCAACAAAACTTATTCGCGCGGCTACTCGCCGAAACATCCGTCTCGGACACCCGTTTCGCCCGGCAGGTCAACGAACGCGCACGCCGGCAACGACGTGTTGATCTCGGCCTCGCACGCACCACCGTAGGCCACTGGCGTCGCGGAATGCGCCCCCGTGACCCCATGGTGGCCGAGCTCGCCGCCGCCGAAATGTCGATGTTGGTGGGCTACCCCATCGCGCCGTCCGACCTCGGCTGGCGCGGCGAAAACTATCACGGCGACGACTTCGGGCTCGCCGTGGCGGAGAAACCCACGGACACTCTTCGGACCGTTGCCGGACTCTCGGGGCGAGACATGCGCAGACGAGACCTGTTACACGACGGAGCGGCCTTCGCCGCCACAGCCTTCGCCGACCCGGTGCTGGCAAGCCTCACCGGCGTCGTCGAAATGATCGGTAAGAGCCAGGCCACGGTCCCGGTGCCGACCGCGACAATGATCAGAGATATGACCGAGACCTTCCGCAAGCTCGACGCCCGCTACGGCAGCGGTGAGATTCGCGGGCAGGTGGTCGCGTTCCTGCACGACCGGGCCAAGGCCGCGCTCGACAGCCGCCACACCCCGGATCTGTTCAGCTCACTCGCTGAACTGACTCAGTTCACCGGCTGGCTCGCCCAGGATTCCAACCACCAGGCCCTCGCCCAGCGCTACTACATCCAGGCGCTTGGCCTTGCGGAACACTGCGGGGACGCCATGCTCGCCAGCCGCATCCTGTCCGCCATGAGCGACCAGGCCGGGCGTCTCGGCCAGTTCCGCCAGAGCCTGGCCATGGCGAAGGCCGCCATCGACCGGTCCCGCGGCGCGGCGTCCCCATCGGTCCGGGCAATGCTGCACGACAAATACGCCTGGGCGCTGGGCCGTTCGGGCGACGAGGCCGGCTGCAGCAAGGCGCTGATCGACATGGAACGCGAGCTCGGCCGCGCGACTCCCGGCGATGGCCCGCTATGGGCTGCCCACTACGACGAGACGGACGTGGCGGAATGCAAGGGCCACTGCTTCCTGCTGCTCGGCAAGGCCGCGGATGCCGAGCCTTCGCTGCTGGCATCCCGGTCCCGGCAGCTCGCTTCCCGGACCAGGACCCGCAGCTACGCCGAAGCCGATCTCGCACTGTCCTACCTGTCCCGGCCCAGCCCTGACGTCGAAGCCGCGCTGGACGCCGCGAGCCGCGCGGTCGAACTCGCCGGCCAGCTGGAATCCGCTCGGATCACCGACAAGCTGCGTGAGGTTGACCGCACATTGGGCCGGCATGACGATGTCGTCGCCGTCCGGGAGTGGCGGACACTCTCCGCGCCACTGATCGGCCGCGCGAAAGTCCGCGCGGAGGTGGCCTAGCGGGCACTCTGGCCGATCGCGATGTGGGCGACCCCGCCGCCCGCATCGCGCCTCCCCTCGGCAATCTATGACCATGACCCCGCACTCGGATGCCGGCGCCGGCCTGTCCGTGTATCCCGAAGAAAACGATCGCACATCGGGATCAAGAAACAGATCCAGCGCGGTGATCCCCCCACGGATATTGATGATCATTCTTTCCTGGATGATCACAGGCAGTCTAGCGATCATCGCGCTGGGCCGGAGCCTCCATCTGGACGACGCGCTGAGCTGGCCGTACGCCGGGATCAACGCCTTCACCCCGGTTGTCTACCTGCCCGTCTACATGACGCTGGCCATCGGCTTCGCGATGCGCCGCAACCGACTGCTGATCGCCTCGCTGCTAGTCATCGTCGCCCACCTGTACTGGACCGTTCCCGAGCTCTGGCCGGGAAAGCCCGAAACCGCGCCCGCTGGCGCGGCACAAGCGCGGATCATGACTGCCAACCTGCTGTACACGAACAAGACCGCCGCAAGCCTGGGATCCCAGATCCGCGCCCAACGGCCCGATATCCTTGTGCTGGAAGAGGTCACTCCCCGTACCCTGGCCGCGATCGAGAGCTCTGGGGCGCTGGGGGACTTCACCTACCGGGAGGTCCACGCCCGGCCGGATCCGTTCGGGATCGCGGTGTTCTCCCGCTTCGCGCTGACCGACCCGGAGCTGCCATCGGTAGCGGATCTGCCGTCACTACGGATGACGGTGCGGGTGGACGCCACGCACCAGTTCCGGCTCTTCGCCGTCCACACGCTCTCACCGACCAGTGGCGATTACGCCCCGCGGTGGCGCCGGCAACTGGACGATCTGCGGGCCAGCACCGCCCTGACAGCCATGCCCGTCGTGCTCGCCGGTGACTTCAACGCCACCCGTGACCACCGTCCCTTCCAACGCCTACTGGATAATCATCTCCGCGACGCCCACGACGCGGCCGGCGCGGGCTGGCTGCCCACCTGGAACGCGAGCGGCCTGTTCGCTCCGCCGCTGCTGCGCATCGACCATGTCCTGGCCTCACCGCGGTTCGCCGTCACCCGCTACCAGGTGGGCGCGCCGTTCGGCAGCGACCACAAGCCCCTCGTCGTCGACCTCTCCCTGCGCTGACGGCCCGCGACCATTCCGGGTTTCCGGGTGACCATTCCGGGTGACCAGGCCTCGGCCAGCTGCGAGGCCCGGGTAACGAGCGGATCAGCGGGACCGGGCAGCCGGACGATCAGGCGGAGGTGGTCCAGACCGCGAGGCCGGTACCGCAGGCCGTGCAGAAACTCTCCGTCGGACGCGCCGGCTTCACGCAGCTCAGACAGGCACGGCTGCCATCCCGCACCGCGTAGATCCCGTCAAGGATCTTCCTGGGCTCGTCCTCACGCAGCCACTCGTCAAAGTAACGGGCACGCTCGACCGCGAGCGGGTGCGAGCCGCTGGTCCGGATCCGCATCCGGTGGAACCGGGCCAGCGTGCTCCGCTCGGCCATGTCGTCGAGCAACCGCGCCTGCTCAAGGAAAGCGGCGGGGTTCATCTGGTCGAGCCAGCGGGTCGCCCCACCGGCCAGCTTCATCATCATCCGGACGCATGGATCTGGGTCCTGAACGGCGAGCATCGCCGCCCGGTCGGCGGTCAACTCCGCCTTGCGGGACCAAGCCGAAAGCCCCGCGCCAAGGCCGAAGGCCGCAAGGTTGCCGGCAATGGCATTCGACCGGCGGGCGACCCCCGCGCCCATCGCCCCGCCGACGATTCGGGCCATGGTCCCATACAGCACATGGCCACATTTGACATGACCGATTTCGTGCCCGAGCACGGCCAGCAGCTCGTCCTCATCCATGATGTCGATGAGATCGGTGAAAAGCACGACATACGGATGGTTGTGCCCGGCCGTGTAGGCATCGACCGGCCCACGCCGGATATAGAGCTCAGGTTCCGGGACGTCCAGAATCGCGCACGCCTCACGGAGGATCGCGTAGATCCCCGGGAGCTGGCGAGGACCCACCTTCACGCTGGACGCGGTGTTCTCCACGTACTGGGTGCGCTCAACGCCCCATTCGATGTATTTGGCCACGGCCCGGTCAAACCCGGGAACACGTTTCAGCGTGCGCGTGGCCCGCCGGTCCAGCGGATGCCGAAACGCGTCCGGATCAAGCCCTGGCAGGCGAATCCGTCCGCTCTTTTCAACGGAACCCACCGACCACTTCCGGATGCTGACGACCTCGTCGGCTTCGGCCATCCTCCACCTCTCGTGGCACCCGTCCAAGGTCGCATTGTCGGCCCAAGCGGGATGTCAGGCGACATAGTAGAGCGCCCCCGTCGCCCCATGAAAGCCCCACGCTCGAACACGAGAAGGTAACCTGCGCGACACCGGGCGGGCCGTACCCAACCAGCGGGCGACCAGTGACCAGCAACCAGTGACGGTCAGCGGAGGACGACGCTCGGCGACCAGTCGCGGTCAGCGGCCGACGAAGTCCGCCTTCCCCGGGCCTCGTTCGACAAACGACTCCATGCCGATACGCTTGTCCTCGGTCCCGAACAGCCCGGTGAACACCGCGGTCTCCAGCCGTAGCCCTTCGGGCAGCCCAACGTCCAGACCGTCGTCGATCGCCCGCTTGGCCGCCCGCAGGGCCAGCGCCGGCCCCTCGACGAACCGGCCGGCCAGCCGCAGGGCCTCGGCGTAGACGTCGTCGGGAGCCACCACCCGGTCAGCGAGACCGATCTCCTTCGCTTCGGAAGCGCGCACCTGACGCCCGGTGAATATCAGGTCCTTGGCCCTGGCGGCACCGATCAGCCGGGGCAGCCGTTGCGTCCCGCCGGCGCCGGGGATGACTCCGAGCAGGATCTCAGGCAGCCCGACCTTGGCGTTGTCACCGAAGACCCGGAAGTCAGCGCACAGAGCCAGCTCCAGCCCACCACCGAGGGCGTACCCGGTCACCGCGGCGACCACAGGCTTGGGGATGCGGGCCACCTGCTCGAAGGTCCCGGTGAGCGCACCGACCCACGCCAGGATCTCCGCGTAGCCCATCGGAGCCATTTCTTTGATGTCGGCGCCGGCGGCGAACACCTTGGGACCGCCGTAGAGCACGACGGCCCGGACGTCCGGGCGGGCCGCGGCCTGCGTCGCGGCCGCCCGCAGCTCGCTGGTGAGCTGGCTGTCAATAGCGTTCATCGGAGGGCGGTCCAACCTGATCGTGCCTATTGCGTTGTCGACCTCGAAATGTACGACCGCCACCAGCCGACCTCCTTGTCGCATCACCGCGGATCACTACCGCGCCTTCGGGACCTCTGACGCACCTTAGAGCGTCCGGCAATAGGGGTGTGGATCAAGGAGCGGGGCTGGGGTGCGTGCATCGCGAGGCGGAGGAGGGAGCCACCCTGGTGTTGGGTGGCGACTGACGAGCCGGGGTACCCGTGCATCGCGCAGCGATGGACGGGGAGCGATGCGGCGAGGTGCGTGCCCTGGCCCCGCGACGCCGCGTCCCCTATTGCCGGACGCTCTTAGTAGCCGCCGCCGGACGTTGTCGGGTATGCC
>NZ_CAKJTR010000184.1:6738-9358 GCF_917627355.1 Protofrankia sp. Cj3
GAGGCGGCGCAGGCCCCGGTATCGATGTGGCCCGCGGCCGTGCCAGCAGCCACCTGGAGGCGGCTCTCTGATCGAATGGCGGCTCCCGAAACACGCCGCGACCCCTGGCCGTCCAATCGTCACGGATACGTGATGATTGGAAGGATTATCCAGATTGCCCGCTGACGGCGATCCCGCCGTGTGGCCAGCAGCCCATGCGCTCTCTTCCCACGAGCGCCTGAATCATTCGACAGCTACCGTGGCGAACGTGACGACACCGTCCCCGACCTGCGGCATCGTCGATTTTCCCGACCGCGCCCGGCCCGGATCGCCCGAACCGCTCGGCGTGCGCTGGGACGGATCCGGTGTGAACGTCGCGGTAGCCGCCCCCAACGCGGACGCGGTTGAGATCTGCCTGTTCGACGCCCAGGACAATGAGCACCGCTATCAACTGCCCGAACGCGACGGGGGGGTCTGGCACGGTTACCTGCCGGGGGTAGGGCCGGGCCAGCGCTACGGCCTGCGGGCACACGGCCCGTACGCCCCTGACCGCGGCCTGCGCTACAACCCGGCGAAGCTTCTCGTCGATCCCTACGCCCGGTTACTGACCGGTGGTCTTGTCCCGCACGCGGCGATCTCCGGCTTCGACGAGACCGACCCGTACTCGGTGAGTTCGGACGGGCGGGACTCCGCGCCCTTCGTCCCGCGCTGCGTGGTCGTCGACGACCGGCCGGCCGGCGCGGACCCCGCCGCCAACCGGCCGGGCACGCCCTGGCTCGACACAATCCTCTACGAGCTGCACGTGAAGGGGTTCACCCAGCGCCACCCGGATGTCCCAGCCGGCCATCGCGGCACCTACGCGGGGCTGGCGCACCCGGCGGTCATCGACCACCTGCGCACCCTTGGTGTCACCGCGGTCGAGCTGCTCCCGGTGCACGCGAACCTCTCCGAACCGACGCTGACCCGACGTGGCCTGACCAACTACTGGGGCTACAACACCGTGGGCTTCTTCGCCCCGCATCCCGACTACGCCGCCACGGACAACCCGGTGGCCGAGTTCCGTTCCATGGTCCGCGAGCTGCACGCGGCCGGTATCGAGGTCATTCTCGACGTGGTCTTCAACCACACCGCCGAAGGCAGCGAACGCGGGCCGACGCTGTCGCTGCGCGGGCTGGACAACGCCACCTACTACCGGGTGGAACCGAGCGACCCACGCCGATACCGGGATGTGACCGGGTGCGGCAACACCCTGAACACCTCATCCCCGCACGTGATCAAATTGATCATGGACTCGTTGCGCTACTGGATCACCGAGATGGGCGTGGACGGGTACCGATTCGACCTGGCGACCGCGCTCGCCCGCAACCCCGACAGCTTCGACCCGGCCGCGCCGCTGCTGACCGCCATCCACGCCGACCCGGTACTGTCAACCGTAAAGATCATTGCCGAGCCATGGGACGTCGGCTGGGGCGGCTACCAGGTCGGGGCGTTTCCCGCGCCCTGGGCGGAGTGGAACGGCCGCTACCGTGACACCGTCCGCGCGGTCTGGACCCAGCATGCCTCCGGCATGGCCGATCTCGGCTACCGGATCACCGGGTCGAGCGACCTGTACCAGCACTCGGGCCGGCGGCCGTGGGCCTCGGTGAACTTCGTGACCGCGCATGACGGCTTCACCCTCGCCGACCTCGTCTCCTACGCCGACAAACACAACGAGGCCAACGGTGAGGGAAACCACGACGGCGACGCTCACAACAACTCGACGAACTGCGGTGTGGAGGGCCCGACCGACTGTCCGGACGTGTTGTCCCACCGGCGCCGCACCCGCCGCGCGCTGCTCGCGACGCTGTTGCTGTCGGCGGGCGTGCCCATGCTGCTCGCCGGCGACGAATTCGGCCGCTCGCAGGGCGGCAACAACAACGCCTACTGCCAGGACAACGCGATCTCCTGGATGCGCTGGCCGCACGGCGCGCCAGCGGATGAATCGCCCGCGCGCGGCCCGGCTCCCGCAGCCGACCCCGCTGGGGACGACCCGATGCTGCTGCCGCTCGTCAGCGGCCTGGTGGCCCTGCGGCGGACATCGCGGACCCTGCGCCGGCAGGCGTTCTTCCACGGCGGCCCGTCCAGCGTCGGAGCGCTCGCGGACATCACCTGGTTTCGGGCCGACGGGGCAATCATGCTGGATACGGACTGGAACTCACCGCTCGTCCACACGGTCGTGGCCCACCTGTCCGGGCGAGCGCTGCCCTGGCGCACCTCGGACGGTGCTCCGGTTACCGGCGACAGTTTCCTGCTCATCCTGCGTCCGGACCCGGGCGAGGTGACTGTCGTGCTGCCGGGTGAGCCATGGGCCCGCACCTACGAACTGCTGCTGGACACCTCAGCCGAGGACCTCGCCGGGTTCCCCGGCACGCTCGACGGCCAGCGCCGGGTCATGCATGCCGGCCAGGAAGTGCAGGTCACCGGCCGCACCGTCGTGCTGCTCCGCGTCACCGACCAACACCAAACGCGCTAAAAACACCGATTTTCACACAATCCTCCGAACTGTGCACGCCCGGCAAGGGCCCGGTCAGCGCACGAACCTCGACAGACCGCTGGTCCGGCCAGATGGCGGCCGGGCGGCGACCCGAGTGCGGCCGGGTGG
>NZ_CAKJTR010000185.1:0-9125 GCF_917627355.1 Protofrankia sp. Cj3
GAGCAGGCGAGGAGCCTGCCCGATCGCGATCAGCTTACCGAACCCCCCTGCTCCACCACGATGCGGGCGTTGCTTCGACCGGTTGACGCCAACTTCCCTTCCATACTTTTTCTGGAGACATCAGGTGCCGAACTCCGTCTATCCGCAGACTCTGCCGCATCTCTTAGAATTGGCGGGAGAAAAAGAGGGACGAGGAATTACCTTTGTCGACGGGCCGCGGCTGTCCTACAGTGGGCTGCTGGAGCCCGCCCGGCGCCTGCTGCGCGGGCTGCGTGCCCAAGGCAGGTCACCAGGTGACCGGGTGCTGATCGTGGCCGACGAGCCAGAGGCCCTCCTCCCCGCCTTCTGGGGAGCGGTGCTCGGCGGTTTCGTGCCCTGCCCGGTCGTGCCGGTCCGCGGTGATACCAGCCGCTGGCGCGCGCAGCTCGAACACCTCAACCGACTGCTCGACGGGCCGCTGGTGGTGGCGTCCAAGGGCGCATATGCCGAGCTGCCCCGCATCGACGGGCTGCGCACCGCGCAGCTCGCGAAGCTGGGCGCTTACGAGCCAGACGACCAGATCCACCGACCGCGGCCCGACGACCTGGCGCTGCTGATGCTGACCTCCGGATCCACCGGGCTGTCGAAGGCGGTGCGCATCACTCACGGCAATCTGCTGTCCGCGCTGGCGGGCAAGGCCGAAGCTCTGGCGTTCACCGCTGCCGACACAATGATGAACTGGATCTCCCACGACCACATCGCCGCGTTCGAGGCACATCTGCTGCCGATGTACGCAGAAGCCGATCAGGTGATCGCCGAGCCGGCGGCGGTCCTGGCCGCCCCGTCGCGCTTCCTGGAGCTGATCTCGGCGTACCGGGTCACCGTCACTTTCACCCCGAACTTCCTGTTCGGGCAGGTCAATCAGGCCCTTGCCCAGCGGCTGCCGGCCGTGGACTGCGACCTGTCGGCAGTCCGGCGCATCATCTCCGGAGGCGAGGCGATCGTTACCGCCACGGTGCGCCGGTTCCTCGACGTGCTCGCCCCGTATGGGCTGCGCGCGGACGCGATCGTGCCCGCCTTCGGCATGACCGAGACCTGCGCGGGCAGCGTCTTCAACACCGAGTTCGCCTCCGGCGAGGACGGCGAGTTCGCCTCCCTGGGCCGTCCGGTGCGCGGCCTTTCGGTCCGGATCGTCGGTAACGACGAGACGGTCCTCGCCACCACCGCGGCTCCGAGGCCGGGCCGTTCCGAAGCCGGCGAGGTGCAGTTGCGCGGCCCGATGGTTACCGGCGGCTACTTCGGTGATAGGGCTGCGACAGCGGAGGCATTCACCGCCGACGGCTGGTTCCGGACCGGCGACCTGGGTGTCCTCGACGACGGCCGGCTCAGCCTGACCGGCCGCAGCAAAGATAGCGTCATCGTTAACGGCGTCAACTACTCCAGCCACGAGCTGGAGACGCTGCTGGAAGAGTTGGACGGGGTCGCTCGCGGGCAGGTCGCCGCGTTTGCGACCCGCTCGCCGGGTGGCGACAGCGAACAGCTCGCCATCGCGTTCGTCCCCAAGCTCGATGATGACGCGACGCTGTACCGCACGATCGTGGCGATCCGCAACAGTACCGTGATGCGGTGGGGGTTCCGGCCCTCGCTGATTCTGCCGATTACCGTGATCGATATTCCGCGCGGCAACCTCGGCAAGATCCAACGGTCCCGGCTGCGCCGCGCCGTCGAAGGCGGCCAGCTAGCCGCGTCGGTCGCGCGGGTGGAGGAGCTGACCCACCGTTTCCTGGGCGACCCGGTACCGCCCGACGGCGACGCCGAGGCCCGCCTCGTCGAAATCTACGCCCGGGTGCTGGGCGTCGAACCATCGGCGCTCTCGGCGGCTGCGAGCTTCTTCGACCTGGGCGGCACTTCACTCGACGTGCTGCGGCTGAAGTTGGAGATCCAACACACCTTCGGCGTGGCCGACGTGCCGGTGGCAGCCATCCTGCAGGCCCCCACCGTGCGGGGGCTGGCGCGGCGCCTGTCGGGCGGTTCCGGTTCCGGCTACGACCCGCTGGTACCGTTGCAGGTCATCGGGGACGGCACGCCGCTGTTCTGCGTGCATCCCGGGCTCGGCGAGGTGCTGGTATTTGTCAACCTCGCGAAGTACTTCGTCAACGAGCGGCCCTTCTATACGCTGCGGGCTCGCGGCTTCGGCAAGGACGAGACCCACTTCGGCAGCTTCGCCGAGATGGTGGACTGCTACGTGGCGGCGATCCGGCGCACCCAGCCGTATGGCCCGTACGCGGTCGCGGGCTACTCGTACGGCGGCGCGGTCGCCTTCGAAATCGCCAAGGCCATCGAGGCGCAGGGGGAGCAGGTCGCCTTCGTGGGGATCTTCAACCTGCCGCCGCGCATCTCCGGCCGGATGAACGAGATCACCTTTGCCGACGGAGCGATCAACCTGGCCCTGTTCTTATCACTGATCAGCGCGGACGACGTCAAGGAACTGACGCAACGGCTGACGCCGCTGAGCGAGGAGGAGCAACTGGCCTGCCTGATCCGGCAGGCGCCGCCCCGCCGGCTGACCGAACTCGACCTCGACCTGGAAGGCTTCACCGCTTGGGTGGCGCTCGCGCAGTCGATGGTCCACCTCGGCCGCGCCTACGAGCCGTCCGGGGCCGTCGAGCAGGTGCGGGTGTTCTACTGCGAACCGCTCAGGGGCACCAAGCAGGACTGGCTCGACCAGCAGTTGCGGGACTGGGACGGCTTCACCCGCCGCCCCAACCGCTACATCGAGGTGGACGGCGAGCACTATACGCTGATGAGCCCCGAGCATGTCCAGACGTTCCAGGCGACGCTGCGGCGAGAGCTGGCCGACGCGCTCGGCGAAGGAGGAGCTTCGTGATCGAAGGCAAGAAGATACTCATCACTGGCGCCACCGGACAGGTGGCCCGGCCGGTCGCCGAGGCTCTCGCCAAGAACAACGAGGTGTGGTGCCTCGGTCGGTTCGCCGACGTCGACGCCGAGCGCGAGCTGAGCGACCTTGGCGTCCGCACCTGGCGGTGGGACATGGCCGGGCTGGCCGAGGACGGTCTCGACGGTCTTGCCGACGACTTCACCCATGTCATGCACTCAGCCGCTCACCGTGGCGACGGCATCGACTTCGACGCCTCGGTGGAGATCAACGCCGTTGGCGCGGGCCGGCTGATGACGCACTGCCGCCGGGCCGAGGCGTTCCTATATGTCTCCTCTGGCGCGGTTTACGCGGGGCAATCGCCGGAGCATCTGGTCCGGGAGGAGGATCCGCTCGGCGGTCAGATGCCGTGGCTGCCGACCTACCCGGTCGGCAAGCTCGCCACCGAGGGCGCTGTCCGCGCCTTCGCCGTCACGCTCGACCTGCCGACGACCATCGCGCGGCTCAACGTCGCGTACGGCCCGCACTCGCACGGCGGGATGCCGATCCTGCTGTTCCGGCGGTTGCTGGCCGGGGAGCCGATCGAAGTGCCACCGCGGGGACAGAACCTGTGCAGCCCCATCCACACCGACGACGTCGTATGGCAAGTGCCGCTGCTCTGGAAGGCCGCGACCGTTCCAGTGCAAGTGATCAACTGGGCCGGCGATGATGCCGTCGGCATTCAGGACATGCTGACGTACATGGCTGAGCTGGCCGGAATCGAGCCACGGTTCGCCTCCAGCGAGGTCTACCGAGCGACCCACGCTTTCGACAACACCCGGCGGAGGGCGCTTATCGGCCGGTGCGGGGTCGGTTGGCGCGAAGGGCTGAGCAGGACCCTGCGGGCGCACTTCCCCGACCTGGTGAAGGAGGCCGCCGATGCGGTCCAACAGTGACATCATCCGGGCCTCGTACGAGGCGTTTCACCGCCGCGATCATAAGGCCGCGCTAGCGGCCTTCGCCCCCGACATCGAGTGGACCCATCCGGACGGGATGGTCGACTACGGCCTCGGCGGCACCAAGAAGGGGTATGAGGAGATCCTGGCGTTCATGGCTCGGGCAAGGACCGTCTTCAGCGAGCTACGCCCAGACCCGCAGGAGTTCATAGAGCAGGGCGATCGCGTCGTGGTCTTCGGCGTTCACTACATGTGCGGAGCACGCAGCGGGATGTCGGGCACGGTGCCGTTCGTCCACTCCTGGCGGTTGGCCCGTGGGTTGGCCACGCACTTCACGGACATTCACGACACTGCCTTGGTACGCCGGATCGTCGAAGGCGACAAGTCACCCGTCGCCGAGCTGCTCGAAACGCACGACGGATATATCCGCGCCCACGTCGTGCGGCTCGTCGCCGAGCTGAAGGTTGGTGACCTCATCGGCGACGGTGCCCGGGACGTCGCCGAGCTGGCGACGGCCACCGCCACCGACTCGCGGGCGCTCTTCCGGCTGCTACGGACTGCCACCGGGTTCGGGCTGATGACCGAGCCGGCGCCCGGGCGGTTTGCACTGACCGAGATCGGGGCGCCCCTACGCTCGGACCATCCGTTGTCGGTACGGTCCATCATGGTCATAGGCGGCGGCCTCTTCGGCCGGGTCTTCTCCGACGCCGAGCACAGTCTGCGTACGGGCGAGCCCGCGTTCCCGAAGACGTTCGGCCTTCCGCTCTTTGCGTACCTGCAGCAGAACCCCGAGGTTGGCGCGGTCTTCAACACCTCGATGGCGGAGTTCAGCCGGTTGGAGACCGGCGGGCTCGTCACGGCCTACGACTTCTCCGTCTTCTCCGGTCGGCGGATCGTGGACGTCGGAGGCGGTGACGGAACGCTGATCTGCGCCGTGCTGGACGCCGTTACGGAGGCGACCGGGGTGGTATTCGACCAGCCCGAGGTCGCGGACGCTGCGCGGGAGCGGATCGCGGCGGCCGGGTTGGGTGAGCGGTGCACGGTGGAGAGCGGCGACTTCTTCTCTGCCGTGCCAACCGGCGGCGACCTCTATATCCTGAAGTGGATCATCCATGACTGGCCGGACGAGCAGGCCCTCGCGATCCTGCGTAACTGCCGCAGGGCGATGGCGCCCGGCGGGCGGCTGCTACTGGTCGAGCAGGTCGTCCCCGAAGGGGACACGCCGCATCGCGGCAAGGTCATGGACTTCACCATGCTCGTCGTGCTAGGCGGGCGGGAACGTACAAAGGCAGAGTACTCCGCACTGCTCGCGGCGGCCGGGCTGCGGCTGGAGCGGGTGCTGGACGGCCCGATGGACAGCAGCATCCTTGAAGCCCTTCCGGATGGGGGCGGGCCACCGTGATTCGGAAGGCCCTCCGCGGCGCGATCCAGGTGGGACGCGGACCGGCACGAGGACAGGTGTCGCGGCGCGACGGGCGGACCGACCCGGGACGACATGGTCAGCGTGCTACTCACTCACGGCCACCCGACCTGACCGCCGAGTTTCCGGCGCTCGCGGTGCGGAAGCTGTGGGCCTGCAAGAGGTGCCGATGGTTGAGCGGCTCGCACGGCCGTGCCCGTCACCACCCGACCGGCATGCCGACGGGTCACACACCAGGAGACGCTCGGCGGAGTTCGTGGTCGATGCCGCAGGTCCTGACTTCGGGAGTATGCGCCGGGTCGAGACGGCCGTAGACGAGGCGGATGAATGCCTCGGCCGGCAGTTCGAGGATCCCGGGCGGTATCCTCGGTGCCCAGCGCCTCCGTCAGCAAGACCGGGACGCCGAGCGTTAGGATGCGGCAGTCCGGTTCGGTGGTGGTGACGGCGACACTCACGGGCGTGGTGGCAGGCTTGCCAAATCGGCTCACGGTCGGCTCGAGTAGGTCCACCTCGAGTAGGTCCACGATGTGTTCCGCCGACTCCGCCGCGTCAGAGCGGCGTCCGCAAGGGGCGTCACCAGCTTCTTGAGTCGCTCCCGGGAACTGCGGAGCGCTCGGATCAGGTCGTCCACCTCAGTCTTCTTTCTCGTCGTAGCGGCGCCGGGCGTCCGCGATGTGCTCGCGGTGCTCCTCGGCCCACGCGATTAGCTCGCTCGCCTTCATGGAGAGCGTCCGGCCCACAGGAGTAAGCGAGTAGTCGACCCGCGGCGGCGCGGTGGGGGTGACCTCGCGGAAGACGAGCCCGTCTCGCTCCAGTCCGCGTAGGGTCAGCGTGAGCATGCGCTGCGAGATACCGTCGATGGCCCGCCGCAGTTGGGAGTACCGGCGCGGACCGTTCACCAGCAAAGCCATGATCAGAACGCTCCACTTGTCGCCGACCCGATCAAGCACGTCCCGGAGATGGCAGGTCTCCAAATCCGCAGACACGTCGACGGGAACATCAATGTGCCTAACGTTCGTCAAAGTGCCGTCTTCCGTCATGCCAAACATCCCCTCCAGAATCGCACAGGGAACAAAATGTTCCAACACGGAGAGAGTTCATGGAACGCTAATGTCAATAGACCTGTATGCACTGCCGCCGCGACCTGGCCGACGCCCGAAGACGACTGGTGTGGCGATTCCGCACGACCAGTTGGAACAGTTCTCACCGTCCCACATCCGGGACGAGCTCATTGCGCTGGTGGAGGCGATGTCCGGTGTCTTCACAAGCCCCAGTCAGGTCTCCGATCCGCGCTCGTTGGCCTTTCGGGTGCGGGAACCTCGAGGGCCGTGGGAGGCGTTTCTGACGCCCACCCGGGATGAATTCGGACATGTACATACCTCGGGTTTCCTGCACCTCATGCTGCCCCGGCCGGTGATCGCCGCCCTGTCCGAGGCCGGCTGGGTGGAGCTGCATCCGATCACCCGCAGGCCGGACTTCCCCGACACGGCGGTGATGTTCTACGCGCCGCGCGACCACGACGAATTGGCTGTCGCGATGGCCGCGATCGGGGCCTCCTGGGCGCAGGCCGCCGGGATCGGCCTTTCCTGAGCACGGCTACCGGGTGCGACGACAATTTCTCGATCATTACAAAGAGAGGATACACAATGCAAGCCGTAGCCTTCGACGCCGTCGGAGCCGGTCCGTCGCCGGTCGATCTGCCGACTCCGCAGCCCGGACCGGGCGAGATGCTCGTCCGGGTCAAGGCCTCCTCCGTCAACGGTTTCGACCTGGCCGCCATCGGCGGCATGTTCCAGGGAATCTTCGAGTACAATTTCCCGGTGGTGCTCGGCAAGGATTTCGCGGGGACGGTCGAGGCAATCGGCGAAGGGGTCACCCGGGTCTCCCCTGGCGTCTCGGTTTTCGGGGTGGTGGCCAAGCCGGTTCTAGGCGACGGCGGGTTCGCCGAGTACCTGGTGATCGCTGAGCAGAGCCCGTGGGCGACTGTCCCGAACGGGCTCGACCCGCAGCATGCCGCAGCTCTGGGTCTAGCAGCCACAGCAGCACGCACGGCGGTCGACGCGCTGGGCCTGTCCAGGGGCGAGACCGTGCTGGTGTCCGGCGCGACCGGAGGCGTCGGCTCGTACGCGATCCAGTTCGCGGCCGAATGGGGGGCCACTGTCATCGCCACTGCCCGCCCGGGCGAGGAAGCCGCGTTCGTTCGGCGGATGGGTGCCGCACACACGGTCGACTACACCGCCGGCCTGGCCGCTCAGGTCAGGGAGATCGCACCGGATGGCGTGGCGGCGGTCCTTCACCTCGCCGGGGACGGCGCGCAGCTCGCTTCGCTTCGTTCGGCGAAGGGTCGGCTCGTCTCCACGCTGAGCTTCACGCCCGATGAGTCCGCTACGGCGGTCATAGCCCAGCCGGATCCGGACACCCTCGCAAAGCTCGCCGCCGCTGCGGCCGAAGGGCGGCTGCGTGTCCCGGTCCAGCGCACCTACCCGCTCGCCGAGGCGCCGCGGGCGCTGGACGACTTCGCTTCGGGTACGCTCGGTAAGCTAGTGATCGTCATCGATTGAGTCCCGTCCGGGGGCGGCGCACCCCAACTCGGTTACTAGAGGAGAACCGTGAACGCCGACATGGAACGGCCTTTCGAGCGGATCATAGGAATGATCAGCGAATTCTGGGTCGCGCGCGCGATCCACGCGGCGACCAGACTCGGGATCCCAGATCTCCTCACCAACGGTCCCCGGAGCACCGCGGAACTCGCGACGCTAACTGAATCGCACCCCCGCTCGCTCTATCGGCTGCTACGTGCGCTCGCCAGCATCGGCCTGTTCCGCCAAGACGGCGAGGGCTTCACTCTGACCCCGCTTGGGGCCACGCTGCGCACCGACATACCGGCGTCGCTTGCCCCCTTCGTGCTGATGGAACTGAGCGAAAGCCATCACCGGGCGTGGGGTGAACTGCTCCATGCGGTCAAGACCGGCGAGCCCGCCTTCGACACGGCGATGGGCATGACGGCCTGGGAGATGTTCGGAAGCGACCCGGAAATGGCCGGTCACCTGGGACGGGCGATGCATGGACTTACCGAGAACGTGCTCTCCGCTGTCCTGGACGTCTACAACTTCGCCAAGTTCTCCCGGGTGGTGGACATCGGCGGCGGCGAGGGCGGCTTCGTGACGGCTGTCCTCGCCACCCAACCGACCGCCGTCGGCGTGCTGTACGAGCTGCCATACGTCATCGAAAATGCCCGCGAAAGGATGCGTGGAACGGCCGAGGCCGAGCGGTGCGAACTGGTCGGCGGCGACTTCTTCGACAAGGTGCCCGACGGAGGCGACCTCTATCTCCTCAAGTGGGTGTTGCACGACTGGGGGGATGAAGAGTGCCAGGCGATCCTTCGCAACTGCCGCCGGGCGATTGCGGAGAACGGGACTCTGCTCGTGGTTGACACGGTGATCCCACCTGGCGACGAGTCGGCCCCCGGCAAATTCATCGACCTGAACATGATGGTGCTTGGCAGTGGCCGAGAGCGCACGGAAGAGGAGTTCGCCGCCCTGTTCACCGCGTCCGGCTTCGGGCTGAACCGGGTGATCCCCATGCGCTCGCCCAGCAGTCTCATCGAGGCGACCCCTGTGTAGAGACTCAGCGACGAGCAGTGACGATCTTGCCTGCGATGTCAAGACGCCCGCCCGCGGCGGCGACGCCCAGGCGGGCCGGGGACTGTCAACTTTCCGGCTCTGCCAAGATTCCGGTGGTGACAGGCGGTGAGAGATATTCATGAGAGCAGGATCCGTTGCCGGAGCAGGGAGAAACCAGCACGGCCGTACATCTGCCTTTTGATCAGTTTCGTCTTCGTGTTGGCACCCTCCATGGGGCCGTTGCTGGAGGGCAGGGTCAGTCCGGCGACGAC
>NZ_CAKJTR010000186.1:0-9112 GCF_917627355.1 Protofrankia sp. Cj3
GCGGTGCGGTCACCGAACTGTGTCCAGGTGCGGTTGGCGCCGTAGAGGACACCGAGTACCCGGCCATCGTGCATGATCGGCACCGCGATCATCGCCTTGAGGCCCTCGGTCGCGGCCTGTGGTGCGAAGTCCTGCGTGATCTCGGAGGAGGCGCAGTAGTCGCTGACCCACAGCGGGCGGCGAGCGGTCAGGACCTTGCCGCCCAGCCCGGCCCCGACCGGCACGACGATGCCGTTCAGCGCTTCGGTTGCCACATTGACGCCGCGACCGAGCACGATCTGGTCGACGCCGTCCGGCTCACCGACCCACGCCACGTCGACACCGGCTAATCGCGGGACATCGACGACCATGCGCGCGATCGCCGCGGAGCGATCGAGCAGCGCGAGGACCGCACCGTACTCCTCGTCGAGGCTGAGCAGTACCTCAGGCACTGGCGCGGCATGCCTGCGGCTTCCCGTAGCCGGCTTCAGCTGCCTCATACCACTGCTAACCATGTCCCTATACTCTCGCAGCTCAGATTTATCCGCCATCTCCAGATGGAGACCTCTTTGCGAGGCCTCCAGCTGGAGCCACCTGATGCCGGCTACGGCCGATACCCTCTGTTTGTTCGAGCGTCATACTGACTCAGCACTGTGAGGGTGCGGTCGGTGACGTCGTCCACCGGACCGGTCGCGTCGATGCCGATGAGTATTCCCTTGGCGGCGTAGTAGGAGACCAATGGAGCGGTCTGCTCGGTGTACACCTCGAGCCGGCGTCGGACGGTCTCCGGCTTGTCGTCATCTCGCTGGAGCAGCTCACCGGCACACCGGTCACAGATATTTTCAATCTTGGTCGGATCGAAGTCGATGTGCCAGGTATGCCGGCAGCGACGGCAGGTTCGCCGGCCGGAGAGCCGACACACCACCTCGTCGTCGTCCACGACAAGTTCCAGCACGATGTCGAGCTGGATCCCCAGCGTCGCCAGCATGCCGCCGAGCACCTCAGCCTGCGGCACGTTGCGGGGAAAGCCGTCCAGCAGGAAACCCTTGGCCGCATCGTCCTCGGCCAGCCGGTTGCGGACCATCTCGATGGTGATTTCGTCCGGGACGAGGTCGCCGGCGTTCATGTACTTCTCCGCGGCCACGCCCAGCTCGGTACCCTCACGAACATTCATGCGGAAGATGTCCCCGGTGGAGATCTTGGGGATCGACCACGCCTGGGCGATGAACTCGGCCTGCGTACCTTTACCAGCTCCCGGCGGCCCGACCAGCACGAGGCGCACTATCGGAGGAAGCCTTCGTAGTTGCGGATCATGCGCTGGTTTCTGATCTGCTTCACGGTTTTCAGTTCCATCCTTGCTACGATTGGAAGCGGTGTATCCGAGGCCATGGACGACTGCTCCTCGGGCGGTTCGAACGGCGGTGACGGAAATACCGCCATGGCGTTGGCCCCAGCTGTTATGAACTCCAAAAATGAATGCCAAAAAATGAGTGTGCGCTGTTCGGCTCCCATAAATTCCCGACAGGTGACCGGGCTTATGGAAAGCTAGAGCTGTTGACCTTCCGGCTATCCTACTAAAAGCGCCCGGCAAGAGGGGAGCGGATCAAGAAGTGGAGCTGGGGTGCGTGCGTCACGAGGCGGCGCGGGGAGTCACCGGAGGTGGTGGGCGGCAACCGACCGGCGAGCCGGGGTGCCCATCCATCGCGTGGCGATGGATGGGGAGCGCCGGCGCGAGGTGCGTGCCCCAATCCCGCGGCGCCGCGTCCCCTATTGCCGGTCGCGCTGAATTATAGGACGCCCAGTGGGACGGGAGCCCGGACCTGAGCCGCTCTAGGCTGTTTGGATTTTGGCGGAAAATCTGCAACCAACTCAGGGCTACCTCTCGGATGCGGCGTCAGGGCTGTTCGCCAAGGGTGATCCTGGGCTGACGCCGCGTTGGGAGACCGACTGACGACGTTCCTCGAACTCCATGTGACGTCAGCGTGACGGGCGGGTTCGTGTTCTGACCAGTTCGCCCTGCGTGACTAGGTAACACTAGGGCATGGCCGCATCACACGCAAGGTAACATGTCCATTCACCGCTGCCTCCAGCGCGCTACCGGTCGTCAGCTGATGCCCGGGGTGGGAAGCTGTCCCGCCATTCCGGCACCGGGGCCGGGCCGTCGCTCCACCGAGTGTTGGCCGCCGCCGGCGATGTTGGCCTGATAGGCGTGATTGTGAGGCGGACATCGCTTGCCGCTCGTCTTGCCGCATCAACCGTTCGTCGCCTCATCGGCACCGTTCGTCCAGGCGCTCTTGCGATGGCAGCGGCGGCATGCACATGGTTGGTCCTCCTGGGCTCGCCTCCACGGGAGGCCCCGTTCTGCCCCGGCCCGAGGAGTCGCCATGACCAGTACAACTGGGCCAGCAACTGGCCGTGACCAAGGCGGGCGGCGTACTGGGCGCCATCGCGGATGTGATCGACGACACGTGGCGGCGCACGGCCCTGCCAGCCCTGCCGGTCGACAGGCCGCCGGAAGCCCGGAGCCGAGGCGAACCGTGCCCGTTGAGGAACAGACCGAGCACTAGGAGGACACGTCATGACAGATAGCACCCTGAACGCAGCTCCTCTGGATGACGGGGCTGCTTCGACGAGCATGACTGGCGCTGCGGACGCGGAGGGCAGCGCTACAGACGCGGAAAGCGCGGAGCTAGAAAAGGACCTTGAACGCCTCCTGGCGGTCGAGCGGTTCGCCCCGCCCGCCGGCTTCGTCTCCCGCCACCAGGTGGACTGGGACGCCGCTGCTGGCGACCCGGTGGGCTTCTGGCTGGACCAGGCACGGTCGTTGCTGCGCTGGGACACCCCCTTCACCAAGGGGCTCGATGACAGCAGCCCGCCGTTCTACACGTGGTTCGCGGACGGCCGGCTGAACGTTTCCGCCAACTGCCTGGACCGCCATGTCGAGGCCGGTCTCGGTGACAGAGTCGCCTATTACTGGCGGGGCGAGGAGGGCGAAGAGCGGACGATCACTTATGCGGATCTGCATCGGGACGTCCAGCTGCTCGCCAACGGTCTGAAGAGCCTCGGCGTGGGCAAGGGCGACGTGGTGGGGATTTTTCTGCCGATGATCCCGGAGGTGGTCGTCGCGATGCTGGCCTGCGCCCGGATCGGCGCCCCGCACAACGTGGTCTTCGGTGGATTCGCTCCGTCCGCGGTACGCGAGCGCATGGAGGTATCCGCGGCCAAGGCATTGATCACAGTGGATGGGGCTCGCCGTAAGGGTCGTACGGCTGCCATCAAAGAGGCGGTGGACGCCGAGATGGGGGACCTTGACTCGCTCCAGCACATCATCGTCGTCCGCTCGACGGGCACTGCGGCGCCGATGCGGACCGGCCGCGACATCTGGTACCACGACCTGCTCTCCGCTGCCAGCCCCGAGTGCCCGGCTGAGCCGATGGAGGCGGAGCATCCGCTGTTCATCCTCTACAGCTCCGGCTCGACGGCGAAACCGAAAGGGATCCTGCACACCACCGGCGGCTACCTCACCCAGGTGACCTACACCCACCGGATGGTGTTCGATCTCGACCCGGCCACTGACGTCTACTGGTGTTCGGCCGATGTTGGTTGGGTGACCGGCCACTCATACATCATATACGGACCGTTATCCAATGCCGCTACCAGCGTCATGTACGAGGGCGCTCCGGACTACCCGGACAGGTCCATCTGGTGGGAACTGATAGAGCGGTACAGGGTCACCATTTTCTACACCGCGCCAACCGCGATCCGGGCCTGCATGAAATGGGGCCCGTTGTATCCGGGGCGTCATGATCTGTCGTCGTTGCGGATTCTCGGCACGGTCGGTGAGCCGATCAATCCGAAGGCATGGCTGTGGTACCACAGGGTGATCGGCGGTGAGCGCTGCCCGATCGTCGACACCTGGTGGCAGACCGAGACAGGCGGGATAATGATCTCGCCGATCCCCGGGCAGACCACCACCAAACCGGGCTCGGCAACTCACGCGTTGCCTGGGATCGCCGCGGAGCTGTACTCCGAGGAGGGAGAGCCGCTGGACAGCGGCGTCGGTGTGCTCGTCATCACCGCACCCTGGCCGGGCATGCTGCGTACCCTCTATGGTGACGACGAGCGGTTCGTTCAGACCTATTTTTCCCGTTTCGGGCCAACGATCTACGTGGTCGGCGACGCCGCCCGCCAGGATCCAGATGGCTATTTTTGGATCATCGGCAGGATGGACGACGTCATCAACGTCTCCGGTCACCGGCTGTCCACAGCCGAGGTGGAGTCGGCGCTGGTCTCGCATGAGGCCGTCGCGGAGGCCGCCGTCGTCGGCCGGGCCGACGACGATACCGGGCAGGCCATCGTGGCATTCGTGACGCTGCGGGGTGATCTGGTAGGTGACGACTACATGGTGACGATGTTGCGCCAGCATGTGGCGCAACGGATCGGCAAACTGGCGCGGCCGCAGCGTATCGTCTGGTCCGATGACCTTCCGAAGACCCGGTCAGGAAAGATCATGCGTCGGCTGCTGCGGGACATCGCGGAGGGGCGCGAGCTCGGAGATGTGACTACATTGCGTGATCAAGATGTGGTATTTCAGCTTCAGGAGAGGGTTGTCAAGGGTATGCGCGAAGAATAGGGGGGTGTGACGCGGTCCGCGTGCCGCTCGATCGTCCCGTGGCGATTGAGCGGGTTGCACGGGGTGCTGACAGTTGCGGCCCGAATTGTTGCGCCGTGTGTTCTCCTGGTGGTTTGCTGTTACCTGGGCGTGGTGGGAAACGCGTACTGTCCGGCATCGGGCACGGATTGTTGAGAGACTGTGTGTCTCCGGTGGCGAGTTTTTCCAGTGGGTCAGTGTCACCGCTGGACCGAGAAGGGTGAGGAAGCCGCTGACCGGGCGTGCTGAAGAATGGGAAAGCGTTTCTGAGCTGGCCCGGCCAGGCTTGCTCAGACCTTTTCCGAGCCAGCTCGGGGAGCATCTCCGCAGGTGTTCGTCGAGTACGGCCGGGTCTGTATCGACGAACCTGCGGCAATGCTGCCGCGATCGGGTAACGTCGGATCGAACACCGCTACGGTCGCATCGCGGTCGCCAGGGCCACCCTGGCACGGCCGGCTGCTTCCATGCGTTTGCCGGCCGGCTGCACCGCTGAAGGCTGTTCTGCTCGGTCGGTTCCGCTCTGTTCGCTGACGTCGGTGCGCCAGTCAACCGCATCCTGCCTGCGGGCATGGATGCGGACCGCTTGCTGCCCAGTGCCGGGTGGCCAGGGACGAGCCGCGCGCGTCGACCAACTACCGGCTTAAGGAGTCGACCGGCGAGCTGAACCCCACGTCGGCCCACCACCCATTTCGCGATCAACGAAGGAGCGCGCTCCGTGCGTTTTGACGCCACTGGGAAAGTTTCACTTGATCACATTTATACCCAACCCGATCCGCGGGCTTATTTCAGCACCTTAAGCGAGCTCGGATATTGCATTCCACAACTAGCCAAGCCATATTTTGTGAAACTTATTCAGGAATACCGAAGGTCGCGCTTTGGTCATGTTCTGAACATTCTTGACATCGGTTGTTCCTATGGCATTAATGCGGCTCTGTTGAAATATGGAGCAACCATGGACGAACTGTACGAACGTTACTGTGGCTTCGACGTAAACGAGCAGACCCGCGACACGTTACTGACCCGTGACCAGGAGCTGGTCCGTTCCCGTAGCCACCTCGGATCTACCCAGTTCGTGGGTCTTGACAGCTCGCATCCGGCGCTGTCGTACGCGCTCGCGGCAGGGTTCATCGATGACGCGGTACATGCCGATCTGGAAGAGAACGACCCCACCGAGCAACAACGCCAGCAGCTCGCTGGAGCGGATCTCGTCATCTCGACGGGCTGTCTTGGTTATGTTACCGACAGAACCATCTCGCGCATCGTCAACGCGAACGGTGAGCGTAAACCGTGGATGGCGCATTTCGTCCTGCGGATGTTCCCGTTCGAGCCTGTCGCGGCGAGCCTGGCCGAGCTGGGATACGAAACCGTTCACCTGGACCGCGTATTCAAGCAGCGACGGTTCGCATCCCCCGAGGAGCAGTCGCTTGTCCTGGACACGCTGTGGACCGTCGGAGTGGATCCGCGAGGTCTGGAAGCCGATGGCTGGCTCTACGCGCAGCTCTACATCTCTCGGCCGCGCGGGACGAAGAGTCGCCCAGTCGTGGACCTCGCAACAAATAAGGAGCCGTACATGCCCCCAAGTCAGCGAGGTCGAGGATGAAATCGTTCAACAGCCAAGAGGAACCCGCCCGGACCTTCGCCGGCGAAGAGCGTCTGCCACGAGTACCACTGCCCATGCTGGAGGCGAGCTGCGAGAGATTCCTCGAGTGGTGCGCGCCGCTGTTGTCCATGGACGAGCTGGCGGCGACCGAGGCCGAGGTCGCGTCCTTCCTCCGGCCGGGCGGTCCTGGCCGCACCCTGCACGCGGCACTCGAACAGTACAACGCCGGGGCGGGCGTGCACAGCTGGCTCGACACATTCTGGCCGTCCCGGTACCTGGGCCGCCGTGACCGTATAGCCCTCAACGCGAATTTCTTTTTCTTGTTCAATGATTCGGACCGGCGACAGGTGGAGCGGGCGGCCGGGCTCATCGCCGCGGCCGTTGACTACAAACTGCTGCTCGACGAGGAACTTGTCGCGCCGATCGTCCAGCGGGGGCAGGCGCTTTCGATGGAACAGAACAAGTTCCTGTTCTCCACGACACGGATACCCGGGCCCGTGCAGGACACCGTCCGCGCGCCTTACAGCGAAAAATGGCCGGGCCCGTCTCAGGCGCGCCATATCGTCGTGTTCTTCCGCGGAAACATGTTCCGTATGGACGTGCTGGGCTCGGATGGCTGGCCCCACACGTTGGACGATCTTACGGCAGGACTGATATCGATCATGAAAGCCGGTGCGACGCGGGCCGCGCCTGACACGTCTGTCGGACACCTCACCACCCAGGCTCGGGCCGACTGGGCCGCCAGCAGGCAAGCGCTGCTCGCCTGTCATCCCGATAACGCGGGCGCGCTCGAGGAGCTGGAGACCGCGCTGTTCTGCATGTGTCTGGAGGACTTCACCCCCCAAGACGCCCTGGCCGCATGCGACCAGCTCCTGCATGGTGACAGCGCTAACCGCTGGTTCGACAAGGCGGTCTCTCTGATCGTTTTTGCCGACGGTACGGCGGGCATCAACGTGGAGCACTGTGGTCTGGACGGCACCACAATCCTCGGTTTCGTTGACGCCCTGCTGGGCGCATCGGCCGAGATGCACCCGGAACGGTCGGGGAGCCGCTCGCAGGGCCTACCAGTCATCGAGGCCATCGAATTCACGCTGGACGGTGACCTTCGGAGCGCGGTGCGGACCGCCGAAGCCTCGTTCGCGGCCTACAGCGCCGACACGGCTACCGCCACCCTGTCCGTCGAAGATTTCGGTGGAAATCAGGCCAAGCGGCTACGGATATCGCCGGATGCGTTCGTGCAGCTGGCCTATCAACTCGCCCACAGACGTACCAGGGGATTCGTGGGTGCCACGTACGAGTCGATCGCGACGAGACAGTACCGGCACGGGCGCACGGAGGCGATGCGCGTCGTCACACCTGAGGTGGTGCGGTTCGTGGCCGCGATGGATGACCCTGGAGCGGATGCGAAGACCCGCAGAGCGGCGTTCCGGGCAGCTGCCGAAAGGCATGTGCAACGTGCGAAAGAGTGCCAGACGGGCCAGGCACCCGAGCAGCATCTGTGGGAACTGCAGCTGATTCAGAAGCGGCGCGGTGAGGCGCTGGGGGTGACCGAAGCACCCGCCCTGTACGAGACTCCCGGCTGGCTCAAGATGCGGGACGACTATCTGAATACCAGTTCCGCGCCGTCGACCAACATCCAGTACTTCGGCTTCGGGCCGACCAACAGCCGGTGCATCGGTATCGCCTACGTCTTGCTGCCCGACCGCTTCAACCTCTACCTGAGCGCGGCCCGCCCGATGGCCGGCGAGATGTCGGTATTCGCTGACCGGCTCCGGGAAGCACTGCGCGAGCTACAGGACCTGCTGGCTACCGAGCGAGCGGAGGCCTGAGGAACCCGCTCATAGCTGAGGGGGGCCGCCCACCCGGGCGGCCCCCCTCAGCTGATGATCTAGTGCGTGGTAAGCACGTCGAGGATCACCTGGGAGATGGAGTTCTCGTCGCGCGCGGGATAGCTCTTGGCATCGGTCGCGGCGGAGATGCGCTGGAGCGCCTGCGCATCGGCCTGACCGCCGTAGGCAATAGTGATCAGATGTACGGGATGCTCCGGGTCGAACTCACTCCTGAGCTTCGTGATCAGATTGTCGAGGGAAATACTGCTCAGGTTGTCGTCCTGGCCGTCGGTCAACAACACGACCTGGTTCGGCCGGCCGGGTGTATAGACGGAGCTGAGCTTGCGGAACGCGGCGAGCGCCGTGTCGTAGAGCCCCCCGTCGTTGTCCTTGGCCTGCAACCTGTCGGTGTTCTGGATCAATAGGTTCCGACGGGAGATACCGTTGATCACTTCTCCTATCGGGCCGATCGGCACCAGTTCCTGGTAGCTGGCGGTGCTGCCCGGAACGCGGGAGAACTGCCACAGTCCCATCTTGGAATCTTCGGCGAGCGCGGCGTACACCGAATCCATCGCGCTGATGGCCACCTTCAGCCGGGTCACGCCCCCGCTGTCCGCTACCACGCCGCCCATCGTACCGGAGGTGTCGATGACGGCGAGTGTCGCGCCACGCTGGTGGACAGCCTGGAACAGGGCGAGTGCTGACCCCGTCGCCGCGGGGTTGACAGATTCCGCCGGCTCGAAACGCAGCCCGGGGGAGAAGCCGGCGTCGGTGGTGAGCTTCGGGGCCGTTCCGTCCTCGCCCCGCAGGCCCGCTTCAGTGAACGAGTCCTGCCCGGTCTTGCTGAGCATCATTTCCAGGAACCCCTGGACAGCGGCCTTGTGAGCCGGGCTCCCATCCGGGCCGACCTGAACGAACGGAATGTTCTGGACCGCGATCCCGTCCGTTGGATAGATCGCGACGAGTGGCTCCTTCGGCGGGGTGGCCTTTCCGTCAGTGACGACACCGTTGTTGTAGTCGAACATCATGTTCTCCGACATCGGTACCGCGGAG
>NZ_CAKJTR010000187.1:0-3997 GCF_917627355.1 Protofrankia sp. Cj3
GCGAAACACCAGCCGGCGTCCGCGGGAGCCGCCCGCCGCGTCCTGGTCAGCGGCTTTCCGGTCGCCGGGCGGAGCGGGCCGCGGATGTCGCGGGTCCGCGGCGCCCACCACCCGCGGGCCGGTCCCGGCAACCGCGATCGGCGCGGCGACACGCCAGCGGGCCAGCCGCACGATCGGGGAACCCAGATCACGCACAGCGACGAGTCCAGCACGCAGCTCATCGTGTCCGGACGCCGCGGCCGCCGCAAGATGAACATGAGCATCGGTGACCCCCGGCCCGATCCAGGCGCAGTCGATCACACGCAGGCCACCCGGCAGCACCACCGTGTCCCGAGGCCCGATCGCGGCCACCCGGCCGTCCATGCCGATCACGACCACACCCTCGAAGGGGAGGTCCGCGATGCCGTCCCAGACCCGGCCGCACAGCGCTACACCCCGCCCGAGCTCCTCACGGACGCGGCCCCGGCCCGTCACAACCCGGCGCGCCGCCCGCAACGGCATGACGACAACGGCGGGCAGACAGCCCGAAGGCGCCTCCTCGTGCCTCACCACGGCCCGCTCAGCATCACGCGCGCAACCAGATCATGAACACGGCCGGGAACAGCGGATCAGACGGCACTGCTCATCCACACCACGATGTCGAGGATGCGCAGCGGGGTCAGGGGCGGTCCGCTGTCAGGGACGAGGGCGGACAACCGCCGGAACTCGTCGGCGTTCTCCCGCAGGTCGTACTGCATCGCCCTGACCAGCAGCTGCATGTACTCACGCCAGGACCGGCCGTCCCGCGGCGCCGGCGGGATGCAGCGCTCATGCTGGTAGAAGATCCTGACCTTCGAGTCGAACAGCGGCACCAGCCCGGCCCGCTTGCGGTGCAGGACCTTGGCGATCAGCGAGCCCTTGACGTCCCGGTCGAAGACGTCGGGATCGTCAAGCGGGTCGTACAGGGCCGCAACAAGATCAAGAGTGACTTCGTCGGCCTCGATCAGCTCGATCCCCGGCGGCAGCTTGTCCAGCGCGCGTTGCAGCAACGGCATCAACGCGGTCAGCGTGTGCATCCGGTCGACATCCACCTGGACACCGAGCAGGCAGGCGGCGAGGAGATCGCCCGTGCACAGCAGATCGGAGTCACCGTTCGTGGTGAGCCCATCATAGTAAGGGTAGGCATAACGCAGGCCTCGCTTGCGCGGACCGAGGTACTCCTCAAGCAGGCTCTCCGCGTCGAAGACCTCCCGGGTGCCCATCGCCAGCTTCACCGCAGGGGCTCCTCAAGTCGTCTCGTCGTGTCGTTGGTGACGGCCGGCGTTGGCCGCCGGGCACCGCAACCTTCATATCGCCCGGCGCCAGCCGTAACGCCCGTCCTCCGAGCATCCTCCTCTGTGACTGTCACGACATGGCAGCGGCCCAGCTCAGGCCACCGGCCGCGCGCGCATGACCCGCGGCACGCGGTCGGCAGCCTATCCATCAATATGATCTTTTGAGACCGACAGGGGCAACGAGGACGATCGGGTCAACCGAACCCTAAAAGATCGCCTTTCGCTCGGCAACCATGGTCAGTCACAACCAGGGTCAGTCGATGGACTCGGCGGTGACCCGGCCGGACTTCACGGCCTCGACGAGCGCGGCGTGGTCGCGCTCGTTCTGGTTGGCGTACGCTTCGGCGAACTCGGCAAGAGCCCGGTCGAACACGTCGCTGTTGCCAAGGTAGGAGGCGATGGCGATGCGGTCCCCGGACCTGGCATGCGCGCGAGCCAGCGTCGCACCGCACAGGGCCGCGAACGACCGCATGTTCGCCGGGGGCATCTCGTCAACCGGCGCGATGCCCTTCCAGTCATACAGCTGGCGGACGTAGAAATCCCGCTGCCGGCCGTCCGGACCGGTCGCCCGGTGCCAACCGAGAAAAATGTCGCTGGCCGCCTGCATCAGCCGCTGCCCGGAAACAACGCGCTCGCCCTGGTTGGCGTACTCACTCGCCGGCAGATAGTCGGCGAGCACCGAGACGTCCGCCTCCTTCACCTGAAGAAAAAGCGGGTCCTGGTCATCGCGGCCGAGCATCAGGACGATCCAGCAACGGGTACCGACGCTGCCAACCCCGACGACCTTGCGGGCGACATCAACAAGATGGTATTGACTGAGCAGGACGCGACGGTCCGGTGACAGGGACACCCGGTACTGTCCAATCACCTCCGCCAGTTGTTCCGCGATTGCGTCACCCTCGACCCCGGGAAACAGGTCGGCGATCGGTACCAGCAACGGCGGGTCCGCCGCAATCCGGCGCTCACCATCACGGATCGTGGTCAGCTTCTCGAAGGCCCGCAGGCTGTCACGGCGCCGCGCCGCGCCCACCGTCCGCTCCACCCGCTTGCGCCGGGCCTTCGTGAGCCGATCCAGATACTCGGCCTCGAGCCGCTCGACGTCGACACGGGTGTACCAGACGGCGAGGTTGCCCATAGCCGCGAACCGGTGCATCCACTCCCGGTAGAAACGGACCATGGTTGTCACCACCGACCGGCTTTCGGCCCGGCTGAACCCGTTGTGCCGGCCCGCGATGACAAGGCTTGCCGCCAGCCGCTTGACGTCCCATTCCCAGGGGCCGGGCAGCGTCTCGTCAAAGTCGTTGATATCGAACATCAGGCGTCGCTCGGGTGACGCGAGAAGGCGGAAGTTCACCAGATGGGCATCACCGCAGAGCTGCACGGTTATCCCGGTCCGCGGTGTCCTGGAAAGGTCACCGGCCATGATGGCCGCCGCGCCCCGGTAGAACCGGAACGGCGACTCCATCATCCGGCCGTACCGGATCGGCACGAGTTCGGGCAGGCGGGTGGACGACTGTCGCTCGATCACGTCGATCGGGTCGGGTCGCCGTGATGACGGGGAGAACTCGGCATGGCTGGAGCGGGAAGCCGTGGCCCGCGCCGCCCGCCCGCGGGCGGCGCGGGCGTCCGGAGTCGCGAAACGACCGCCGACGTGCAGGGCACGGCGCCCGTTCGCGGATGGGGCAGGTTCTGTCAACGTGTTCATCGAGATCCTCTCCACGGGATGTCGGTCGCGGACAGAACCTGCCCCCGCGTCCTCATGACCAACCCGCCGGCAGCGCTGCCGGAGAGCTGATCGGCGCCGGCGGGCTGATCAGCGCCGCAGGAGAACCCCGTTCGGGCGGCTGGCCGTGAGGGTGACAGTGCCCGACCAGGTCAGGGAGCCGCCCGCCGGCATCATGTCGACGCCCAGCATGAACGCCCGGTCCACCCCGGTCACCGTGATCGTTGACCCGAGGTCGAGCACGCCGGTCCGCACTCGCGCCACTTCGATCGCCGCCACGTCGGCAAGGCGTGTCCCCGCGGGCAGTTCAACCGCGGTGGCCACGGCGCCGTCCCGGCGCAGCGACCAGCCCGTGATGAAATGGTCTGATCGGTAGAGGACTCCGGGGTTCTCCCGCAGCCGGACACCCACGGCCGCGCCGACCCAGCCGAGACCAGGGCCGGCCAGTCCTGTGGTGGTCTTACGGATCACGATGTACAGGTAGTTACGCGGGTCCGACAGCGCGGGCGTGTCCGGCGACGCCACCGGTTCGATCTTTCCCTCCCGCCGTACCTCGGCGGCACAGACCTGATAGGTCCAGGGAAAAGCGTCCATCATCCGCTCCCGGGCCTGCCCCGGCACGGGTTCGCGGTCGGCGGCGAGCAGAAACCGCATACCGGCATCGACAACCACGTCGCACACCATGTTGTTGGTCGTACACGTCTGGAGCAGCGGATGCCCATGCTCGAAACGCCCGCGGAAAGGCAATGCCACGTGGCCCGGTCCCTGGTAAAAGGCGCTCCCCGGCACCGTGGACCCGCTTGCGTCGACCTCGACCCGGTAGACCCACTCGATGTCGGTCAACCGTCCCCAGAGCGCCTGCTGCGACGCGGCGTCGGCACCGTTGCCGCCGTCCTCGTTGCTCCACATGACGCTGTACTCCAGCACGGTGTGACCAGGCTCTACGGGCACAGCTCCGGCT
>NZ_CAKJTR010000187.1:4144-9133 GCF_917627355.1 Protofrankia sp. Cj3
GGCACGGCGCCGGCTGGCACGGTTGTCCGGGTGTGCCAGGCCAGGAGCGGGGTGTCGGTGTGGCTGTTCTGGAACCGGCCGCCACCGGCAGGCAGGGAGCGTCCGTACAGAACGGGGGCATGTGCCAGCGCGAGCGCGCCGGACACCGGTGTTGCCGGTGACACCGGTGTTGCCGCCTCCGGGGAGGGCGAGACCGACGCCGACAGCACTCGGAGCGTCACCGTCCGGGTGGCTGCCGCGGACGCGTCCGGGTCGAAGGCGAGCGTGAGCGTGTGGATACCGGCATGGACATAGCCGAGCTGGACGCGGCTTGTGATGTCCCGCGCGGACAGCACGACGATGTCGGTGGCGAGCTGACCGTCCACCGCCACCGACACCACCGCGGACTCGGCGCCCCGGGTCGCCCAGTCGGCACCGGGTGCCTGGGCGCTGACCTCCAGCAGACCCTCACCACCGGTCCGTGCACGCAGCGTCAACGGGTAGGCGGGGCCCGCGCGCTCCAGCGTGATCGGAGTCCCCGGGGCGGCCGACGCGCCACCGGCCCCGCCGCCTCCCACCATGTCGGCCAGCAGGACGGCGGCAACCAACGGCGCCCGGCATGCCCGCCACATCCACCGCCCGTTCAACGCGGTTCGACGTGGTTCAACGCTGCTCGGGCCGCAGCGGAACAAGGGTGGGCGCGGGCGCGGCGGTACCGGGCGGCGCGGTGTCCACCAGCCGAACCGACGCCATCGCGGCGAGGAGGGCAAGCTGATCGGCCGGGGCCCGCACAACCGCCCCGTACAGGCAGGCGCAGGAGCCGCTCAGGGCCACCGCCTCGTCCTCGGCACGCTCCCGCGTGACGGCGTCAGCGGCGGTGCCAACACGGTACGCCGCGCTCTCAGCGGCCCGCGTGAACGCGGCCGGGATGTCACGAGCCGGGTCCCCGACATCGGTGGTCAGGATCGGCCCGTCAGGGGGAACCCGGAAGAACACCCGCACGGTGCGCAAGTCGCCGAGCAGGGCACGTGTCTGTTCCGGCGTCCGGTAGCCGGGGAAGCTGACGGCCGCATAGATGTCGGGCTGCTCGGGAGCGAGCGCCAGCACGGCGAGCCGCGCCTGGGCCGCGGCCAGATAACCGTCCGTCGACTCGGCCGGGCGCAGGGACGTCCGCACGCTGTCCGTCGCGACATCGACCCGTCCACCGGCCGGCCCCCGCCACAGCGCCGCGACCGCGCTCACCCCGATGACGCCGACCGCCCCCAGCGTCATAATCCGTGCGGTCCGCTCGAGCGCCAGCCTGCTGGCGACGCGACGCGCGCCGCCCACCCACGCGGCGGTCCCGGCATCGTCGGGGCAGGCCCGCGCGGGCTGCGCGGCGACCTGCCCGGCCAGGGCATCACCATCGCCGTCGCTATCGCCGGCACCGGCCGGCACCGGCCGGTCGGACCGCGCCCACAACGGGACGACCATGTCCCGCGTCCGGGCCGGCGCCCCGGCGCGGGCCGGCAGCCCAGCGCGGAGGTGCATCGCGCGCACGGCTACGGCATCAAAGAGCCGGCGCACAACCGGGAGCGCGCGGTCATCCAGGCGGTCAAGCTGGTCCAGCACAGCCCGTGCCGCCCGCGCGGATCGGGCCGCCGCCCGCGCCGCCCCGCGCCCGACAGGTCCGCGCTGAACCAGCGGACCCCGTACCGCCTGGCCCCCGACGGCAATCATGACTGCTGCCGGAGCAGGGACACCGCCCCCGCCAGATCGGCTGGATCAGGGCTGGTGAACGTCATCCACCGCCCGTCCCTGGGATGGGCGAAGGACAGCCGAGCGGCATGCAGCCACTGCCGGGCCAGCCCAAGCCTGCTGGCGAGAACCGGGTCAGCGCCGTAAGAAAGATCACCAACGCAGGGATGCCGCAAGGCCGACATGTGCACGCGGATCTGGTGGGTCCGGCCCGTCTCAAGGCGCACCGACAGCAGGGACGCGGCCCGGAAGGCCTCGTCGGTGTCGTAGTGGGTGACGCTTGGCTTCCCATCCGCAACCACAGCGAAAAGGCCCGGCTTGCGCGGATGACGGTCAATCGGTGCGTCCACCGTGCCACTGGACGGATCAGGATGTCCCTGCACCAGAGCACGATAGATCTTCTCCACCTCCCGCTCCCGGAAGGCGCGCTTCAACACGGTGTAGGCGTGCTCACTTTTCGCGACAACCATGACTCCCGTGGTGCCGACGTCCAAGCGGTGGACGATGCCCTGACGTTCGGCAGCACCGCTGGTCGCAATGCTGTAGCCAGCGGCGGCGAGGCCGCCGATCACGGTCGGCCCGCCGAAGCCGGGAGCCGGATGGGCGGCCACGCCCACCGGCTTGCTCACCACGACGATGTCACCATCATCATGGATCACCTCGAGGCCGGGCACCGGGGTCGCCTCCAGCTGGACCGGTCGCGGCGCCGCCGGCAGTTCGACGTCAAGCCACGCGCCGCCGGTCACCCGATCGGACCGGCCCCGCACCGTCCCGTTGACGCTGGCGTAGCCGGCATCAACAAGCGCGGCCGCGGCCGTCCGGGATAACCCGAACATCCGAGCGATGGCCGCGTCCAGCCGCAGGCCGTCCAACCCGTCAGGCACCGGCAGGGCGCGTCTGTCCCCTCCGCCCACTAACGGGCCCCCGCTGCCGCTCACTTCTCGCTTTCACCGGTCAGGTCACGTGCTTCCGTCGTACGCTGCCCGTCGACGCCGACACCCCGCGCCCCGAGGATGACCGCGAGGATCCCGCCGATCACGATCGCCGAGTCCGCGATGTTGAAAACCGGCCAGTGGTGCAGGTGGATCCAGTCCACAACATGCCCGCGCAGCGGGGCCGGTGCCCGGAAGACCCGGTCGCTGAGGTTACCGAGCGCGCCGCCGAGCAGGAGCCCGAGAACCACCGCCCACGGTGTGGACTTCAAGGTCCGGGCGGTCCGCACAATGACCACGACGACCGCAACGGCCACCAGGCTGAACAGCACGGTCGCACCGCCGGCGAGGCTGAACGCGGCCCCGGGGTTGCGGGTGAGCCGAAGGTCGAGCACACCGGGGATCAGATCGATCGGCGCCCGGTCCGACATATGCGCCACCGCGACAATTTTCGTGATCGCGTCCGTGGTGACGACCACGAGACCCGCGCCCACCAGCGTGGCCACCGCCCGCGCCGACCGCGTGGCCGCCCGCGCCGCATCCCCGGCCACCGCCGCTGGTGGCCCGTCCCGCGACCCGGCAGTCCCACTCTCACCGGTGGCTGACGTCTCCTGCACCTGGCCTACTCTACGGCCAGGCCACACCATGGCTGGATCACCCCACGGCCAGACCCGCACCACCGCCGCCAGCCAGCCAACCACTGGCCGTCTTCCCGTCGCCGGGTGAGCAGAACCTGATGGTGTGGTGCGCGAGCCTGCCGAAGCTTCCCCCTCATTTCCCGGCTCCCCCGACAGACCGGAGCCGGGCTTCGGCCGCACCGTACAGGACCGCTACCGGCGGTTCCCCTTCCCCAGCAAGCCGCGGGACGAGTGACGAGTGACGAGTGACGACACCTCAGTGCCGGTGCCTCGAGCCGGCCCGAGGCGCCGACGGACAGAACGGGCCATAATCGCCTCTCAGTTCGAAGACTCCCGGGGACCAGGACAGGGTGAGCGAGTGAACGGCGAGTGAGTAGAGTGGCGAACGCCTTCGACGCCTTATGGGGCATCGCGCAGACGGCGGCTGACCGCTGGTGGCAGCTGGCCTCCGGCCGGACACTGCACTGGATCGGGATCATCCTGGGCGTCGCCGTGGCGCTCAGCATCGCCGGGCATGTGGACCGGTGGATCGAGCGCGGGCGGTTCCACATCACCCTGCGACTGAACGGTTACCGCAGCCACGGCGAGTACGTGGGCGGCCCCGAGTGGCGGGCCAGGCGGCGGCGGTGGCTCACCGAAACCGGCAAGCGTCCGTGCCACATCTGCGGGAAGCCGTGGCGCGACGGTCCGTCCGGCGTCGGCTACCACGCACACCACGTCGACTATTTCCGCGCCGGCTCGGGGCATGAGTCCAACCGGGATCTGGTGCCCATCTGCCACCACTGCCACACCCGCGTCCACAAGGTCGACCGCTACCGGGGGCCGCTCGGGACCCGCGCGCTCGGGCTGTCGCTGCGGCGCTGTACCGGTCTGATCCGCGCTGTCTACTGGCCGGTGCGGGCGCTGCGCGGTGGCTCCGGAAGCACCCACGCGCCCGTGGCCCGCCGGCCGATCCGCCGGCCACGGCGCCGGGCCGTCCCCCGCGCGCAGGTACCCGGCCAGGACGGCACGAACCAGCGCACCGGCCACCACACCGGCCGTCCCCATCGTCCGACGAGTGCGGGTAGGTGATGGTGGGATCCCGCCGTCCACTACGCTGGTCGTAGCGGACGGCGATGACGGGACGAGTAGCGGCGGGCGCAGCCAGGGACGGCCGGTGACGGGTGTCCAGCGAACCGGGGACGGTGGAAGCCCGGCGGCCAGCGCGTCGTGAAGATCACCCTTGAGCTGCCGGAAGAACAGGGTGTCACCCGCCCTCAGTAGATCCGGTACCGCGTGTGAAGAGTGGTCGTCCAGGCTGCCGCGTACCGGCGTCCTGAACGGCAAGGAGGGTGGTACCGCGGTACCACCGCGCCCCGGTGAGATGCCGGGTACCGCGGGGTGTCGTCCCTCCGTTGGAGCTTGATCCCCGACGGAGACCTGCGATGCCCAGCCACGGAACACCCGCCCACGAAATGCCCGCTCACACGATGCCGGCCTTCCCCGCGCTGCCGACCCAGGTTGACCTGCCCGCCCTCGAGCGTGATGTCCTCGAGCGCTGGAAGGACCTGAAGGTCTTCGAGCGTTCACTGGCCGCGACCGCGGACGGGCCACAGTGGATCTTCTATGAGGGTCCGCCCACCGCCAACGGCAAGCCCGGCACCCACCACGTCGAAGCCCGGGTCTTCAAGGACCTGTTCCCCCGCTACCGGACGATGCGTGGC
>NZ_CAKJTR010000188.1:0-8893 GCF_917627355.1 Protofrankia sp. Cj3
CGCCGTCTGGCGCCGGACGAACTTCCGGCGGCGACCACTAAGCGAAGAGACGGCGCCGGGGCTGCCTGGACCGCCGATCTGCTTCCGCTCCGATTGCGGCCACCGGAGCGACCGGAGCGACCGGACCGTTTCGCCGGCCCTGGGCGCCGCTGCCTCCGAAACCGGCGGCGGAAGCATGGCTGACAGTAATCATCGCTACCTGTGAGGCGGGCGAGGCGCTGCTCGTGGCGCTGGCCGCGGCAGCACGACTGTCATGGCCACCCGTGTTACCCGCGGAGGCGGCGGACGCGAGCTGACGAGCGACGGACATGGCGTGATTGATTGGAATGGAGTACCCGGCCCGCATGCCGGCTGGCAGATACTCGTTGAACATCGTCGCAGCCGTGTCCATACCGATGACCTGACCCGCCGCGCTGACCAGCGGGCCACCGGAGAATCCGGGTTTGATCGCTACGTTGGTTCTGATGAGGCCGGTCAGCTGTTCGGCATTACCACCACCGGGTTCGGTAGCGGTGATGCTCTGGTTGAGGGCGGTGATGGCACCGCTGGCGGTGATCGGCGCACCGCCCTCAGCATTGCCAACAGCAACGACGGAATCGCCGATGGAAACCTTCGCGGAGTCCCCGATCGGAACCGCGGTGAGCCCTGAAACGCCGCGCAGCTGGAGTACGGCGACATCATCGGTCGGATCGGCGCCGACTACCGCGGCAGGATACGCACGACCAGTACTGGCGACGGTCACGGTGATACCTGCGGAGTCCTGGATGACGTGATTGTTGGTAAGTATCTCGCCACCGGAGTTCAGGAGCATGCCGGTTCCCGCGGCAGAACCATTCTGTGTGGCGAGCTTGGAAACGATACGAACCACGCCTGGCATAACTCGGGCCGCGGCACCGGACCGCTGCGCCGGAATAGGGCTGCCAGCCGCCGCGGTGAACACGTCGGGAACGGCCACAGTAGCGACAGCGGCGGCAGCGCGGATTCCCGGCCCCATGACGATCGGGCCGTCACCGGCACGGCCTGGCAACCCGGAGGTGGTCATTGCGGTACCAGCTGTGATGGCATACCCGCTCAGACAGGCGGTCGCACACCCGAGCGCGGCCACTCGCAGCCGCCACATGGAGATACCGGGACTCTCCTCACCCACCGCCACGCGGACCTCCTCGTGAGTCCACCGCCAGAGCCGGTGCCGCCAGCGCTCCTTGGTCCGAGCCTCTGCTGTCCTGCGCATCCGTCTACTGCCGACTGCCGTCGTCGACCACCGCGATCGACGTCCGGCGACTCAACCCAATCGCGTGGCAATCGCTGGGCGATCACCGAACGATCGAATGCGGGGCATATCACGCCGAAGCCAGCGTCCCCTGACCTCCGTCATCTCAGGTGCCTCCTGTGTGTAGTTAGAGTGCCTGGCGACACGGGGCTGGATCAAGGAGCGGGGCTGGGAGGCGTCCATCGCAAGGTGGCGCGGGGAGCCACCGGAGGTGGTGGGTGGCGATCGACGAGCTGAGGTATCCGTGCGTCGCACGGTTATGGACGGAGAGTGATGCGGCGAGGCGCCTGCCCTGTTGCCGGAGCCTCTCCATGAGATAGCGGATCATAGGCTGCTTCAGGATGCGACCCGCGCCTCCTCTTGCCTGGCCAGCTGCTGGCGGAGTCCGGCCAGGATCAATTCCATCCCAAATCGGTATTCCTCATCATGATCGCAGCTGCCAAGGTCGGGCACGGCCGCGGCCAGCGCGGGGAAGCCGCCCGCCCGCAGCGCCGCTGCCTGTTGGGCAAGCAGCTCAGGCGCCTCCGACCGTTCGATCAACGAGCTCCCGCCGCCGGAGAGCTGGCGCAGGATGGCGCCGGTGTGGAGGGCGACTATTGCGCGTATCGCGTGAACGGACGTGGCGCTGTCGAATCCGACGTCAGCCAGCAGAGCCAGCCCGGTCTCGAACGCCTGGAGGGCCACTGTCGAGGCCACCGGTCGGGTGGCCAGCAAAATGAAGGCTGCGGGGTGGGCCAGCGCCACGCGGCGGAACTCGCTGGTTATGGCCTGGATTCGCTCCTCCCACGGCCCGCTCGCGGCCACCGCCGGGTTGATCTCATCCAGTATGATTTTGGTTACCCCGTCGAGTAGCGCAGCCTTGTTGGGGATGTGGTTATACAGGGACATGGCCTCCACGCCGAGTTCGCTGGCGAGACGGCGCATGCTGAGCGCGTCGACGCCGTCGCGGTCGACGAGTCGAAGAGCGGTACGAAGAATCCGCTCACGACTGAGGGGCCGGTGGGTGCTGGACCCGTTGCTCTTCGCCATGATGGTTGTTGTCCGTCCTCGGTTCACTGGGCATACGGCCGCACGAAAAGGTGCCCGCTGGGTCAGCCAGGTCATTCGGGGCGAACGACAGGTTCAGACCGGTCCAGGACCGGAACGGGAGAGAGACTCGTGCACGTGCTTGGTTATCTGCCCGCTATGAACCTACCGCTATGATTGCTGAGGGCCACGATATGGCACACTGTAACGCCCTGAGGCCGAGAACGTCACAGCCGCGGGACGAGGCGCGACGGGAACATGATAATGGCCGTCCCGCGCCGGACGATTCTTTTATCGCTGCCCAGAGTACGAGCGCCCGCTAACAGAGGGATGGGTCAGGGAGCGGGGCGGGGACGCGTTCATCGCGAGGCGGCGCGGGGAGTCACCGGAGGTGGTGGACGTCAACCGACGAGCAGGGGCACTCGCGCGTCGCGCGGCGATGGATGGTGAGCGATGACGCGAGGTGCCTGCTGCACCTCCGCGCAGGTCGCTCTCGGCAATGGATTGAAGCGGATCCGTGGCCAGGGGCAGGGAGGCGGTCCTGTCCGTGACCACGGGCCGCGGTCTACTCGCAGGCAGGAGCGATGCCAGGGAACCTCGGTGGGATGGCGGGCGCACGTCGGCCCCAGCGCTGGAAAGAAATTTCCATAAACAAAGCGCTCATGGTCATAGTGCGCTTCTTTCTCTTTTTTGCCTCTTTTACCTCTTTTTATTTCTGCGCTTACGCTGTAAGTATATTTCAGTACTCTGCCACGTGGGCCGAAGGTTGTCAACGCACGCAGCTTCTGGTGACGAGGGCCTCGGCAGCGCAGGGCGCGCAGACCGGCGGCGACAAGTTCCGGCACAGCGGCCCCCGCCGTCTCGAAACCATCACCGACGGTTTTTCCGCCGAGGTAGCGGGCGTGGATCCCCTCCGCAATCACGGCAATCTTGAAATAGCCCAGAGCCAGGTAGAAGCTAAGGTTCACCATATTTCGCCCAGCGGCCAGGGCGTATGCCTCGATCAGTTCGTCCGCCGCTGGCATGCGGTTGCTGGTCGACGCCGCCGAGCCGCCGAGCACCGCTTCGAAGGCGGGGTCACGGTAGACGGCGGCCAGCGCGAGGTCCGCGAGCGGATCGCCGAGCGTAGCCATTTCCCAGTCCACCAGCGCGCGGACGGTACCGAGGCTGTCCGGGTCGAGGATGGCGTTGTCTATCCGGACATCCCCGTGGACGATCGCCGCGCCGCTCTCAGCCGGCAGCGCGTCCCGCAACCGGGCGTGCAGGGTGATGATGTCGGTCAGTTCCCTGGTGGCGACGTGGGCCCACTGGTTGCGCCAGCGCGTTACCTGCCGGCTCAGGTAACCCTCCGGCCGGCCGAAATCAGCCAGGCCGACCTCTGCGTACGGTACCGCGTGCAGGCGGGCCAATGCCCTGAGCACACCGAAGGCAGCCTGCGCGACCTGAGCGTTGGAGTAGCTGTCCAGATCTTCGCGGCTACGGATGACAACACCGTCGACGAGTGAGACCACGGAGAACGGAGCGCCGATCACCGTGCTGTCCTCGCAGAGCGCGATCGCGTCGGGCACGGGGACGTCGGTCCCCGCCAGAGCGGCGACCACCCGGAACTCCCGGCTCATGTCATGCGCGGAGGGGGTCAGCCCACCCAGCGGGGGCCGGCGCACCACCCAGCTGGATGCCTCGTCCCACACGCGATACGTCAGGTTCGAGCGGCCGCCGGCCAGCAGGGCGGCGCGCAGCTGACCGCACCGCCCTGGTACCCGTACATCGAAGTAGGCGGTCAGCGCGGCGAGATCGAGGCCCGTGGGTATGGCATCGGCAGGCACCGCGTTAGCAGGGATCATCATTGTCTCCCAGGTCATCGAAAGCGGTGCCGGGTTATCCGATTACATACAGCTAGTTGCGGGAGCTGCTGATCGCCGGTTCGTCGGGCGGGTCACCCGCCGAACATCATCCGCCATTGTTCAATGCTCCGGGGCCGGAAAACAGTATTGTCACGCCGAACCGCCGACATCGGTGCGGACGGCTGTGCCGAGTAAAGGTGCCCAGGGAAGACGACTGGGTCCGCTGGCAGCGCGGCCAGCTGCTGGAGGCTGGTGTACATGGCGTCGGGGTCACCTCCGGGGAAGTCCGTTCGCCCACACCCTTCCAGAAAAAGTGTGTCGCCGGCTATCAGCCGCCCGCCGTCCACCAGAAAGCACTGGCTGCCGGGGGTGTGCCCGGGGGTGTGCAACAGCCGGATGGGCACCGCGCCGACGTCGACCACGTCGTCATGGTCATGGCTGACCAGGTCGGTGGCGCTGACCCCGGTGGTGCGCCGTACCCATTCGGCTTCATCGCGGTGTACGTGTACCGGAACCTGGACACGGGTGAGCAGATCCTTCAGGCCGGGTAGGGAGAAGCCGAGCATGTCGCCACCGACGTGATCGGGATGGTGATGCGTGACCAGCGCACCGGCGAGCCGCATACCATCGTCGGCAAGGGCGGCGAGGATGTCGTCGATCGCGTACGCCGGGTCGACCACGACCGCGTCCCGAGTTTCCTGATCGCCGATCAGATAGGTGAAGTTGACCATCTGAGCCGCTATCGGATCGCCGACCGCGAAGTCGCGCCCGGACAGCAGCTGACGGAAGTACAGACGTTTGACCATGGGCTCAAGGCTACGGCGGCCGCACCATCGATACAGCCCGCCGCTCCACCGGACACGGCTTTGCTTACCTTCGGTGGCTTGCGCCGCGCTGGGCGTACTACGATTGATCAATCGAGGCTTCGATTCCGCGCAATACGGTAACCGTAATCTCCCGGTCAGCGTTTGTTCGCCCCGCCATCACCCGTCCGTCGTACTTTGCTGCTTTGTTTCTTCCAGTACGGAGCCTGCGCCAGCCGCATCCTCAGAAAGGGTATTCATGACCTCTCAGCGCAGAGTTGTCGGCTTAACCGCCATCGTGCTCGCACTTGGTTTCGCCGCCGCCGGTGTGACGGCTGGCGTGGCCAGTGCCAATCCGAACGATGACGATCGACGAGATGGGTGGCGCAATACGCGGAACTATGAGATCGGGCTTTTCGGCGACATGCCATACGGCCCCAACGGCCGGTTGCAGTATCCTCATGTAATCGCCGACATGAATTCTCACGACCTGGCGTTCTCCATCTTCGACGGTGATATCAAGAACGGTGGCGAGCCGTGCTACGCTGACATTGACGGTTCCGCGCAGAAAGCCGGTCAGCCGGATGTCTACAAATATGCCCTGAATCTGTTCAACCAGTTCCGGGACCCGGTTGTCTACGTTCCCGGTGACAACGAGTGGACAGACTGCGACCGGCCGTCCACGGCGGGGCCCACATTCGATTCGGTCGACCGGTTGAACTACCTCCGCCAGGTCTTCTTCCCGGATGACCGGAGCCTGGGGCGCCGTACCCTCCAGCTGACGAGACAGAGCCCGCAGTACCCGGAAAACGTGCGATGGACGCGTGGCCCAGTGACCTACGTCGGTGTCAACGTCCCCGGCAGCAACAACAACTACATACCCGACGGCGATGTCAAGGACGGCCCGCAGGCCGAGGCCAACGCGGAATATGCGGCGCGTAACGCCGCGAACCTGCGGTGGATCCGGGATTCCTTCGCGGCGGCGAAGGCGAGCGGCTCGAAGGCCATTATGATCACTGTGCAGGCCGATATGTTCGGCGACAGCCCCACCGCCCCGGGCGGCACGACCGTCGACCCAACGGACCACTTCGCCGACACCAAGGCCCTGCTCGCCCGGGCGGCCGTCGACTTCGGGAAGCCGGTTGTTCTTGTCAACGGCGACAGTCACTACTTCACCGTGGACAAGCCGCTGAGTGACGACGCGGGCAACGTCATCGAGAACTTCACCCGGGTGATGACCTTCGGCAGCTCACTCAACCACTGGGCCAGCGCGACGGTCGACCCGGCGGATCCGCAGATCTTCAGCTTTCACCAGCACATCGTCCCCGCGAATCTCCCCACCTACACGTTCAGCTCCTGAGGGAATCCTGTTGTGGTCCGGGCTGTCCGGGGGCGGTGGCCAGCCGCGGACCACGACGGGTCTGGGTGAATCCCACCCGCCGCGCTTGACAGTTCTCGCGTCATCGGCTTTGACTGATGCTTCTGTCTATGTGTCGGTCAGCGTGCCGGGCTTGTCGGGAGGGAGCGGGATCGTGACCGTACTGAGCGCACCTGTCGTGTTCATCCATGGGTTGTGGCTGCACTCGACGAGCTGGCGCAACTGGGCCGAGCTGTTCACGGCCGCCGGTTATGAGACGTTTACACCGGAATGGCCAGGTGTGGCAGCCACAGTCGAGGCGGCTCGGGCGCACCCGGAAGCCCAGGCGGGCAAAGGGCTGGGCGAGATCATCAATCATCATGGCGAATTTCTGCGGACCCTTGACACCAAGCCGATCGTGATCGGTCATTCCTTCGGCGGCCTCATCGCGCAGAGCCTGCTCGGCCAGAATCTGGCCGCCGCCGCGATCGCGATCGATCCCGCGCAGATCCGGGGCGTGCTGCCGCTGCCCGTCACTCAGCTCAAGTCCACCTTCCCGGTCCTGCGGAATCCGCTGAATCTCACCAAGAGCTTCGTCCCGAACCGGAACGAGTTCAAGTACGGCTTCGGTAACGAGCTGAGCCGCCAGGAGTCGAACGAACTGTACGACATGTGGACGATCCCGTCCCCGGCTCGCCCCCTGTTTGAAACCGCGGCCGCGAACTTCGCGCCGCACTCCCCGGCCCGGGTCGACGTCAAGAACTCGGCCCGCGGCCCGCTGCTCATCATTTCTGGCCGTCAGGACCACACGGTTCCTGACGCGGTCAGCCGCGCCGCGTTCAAGCGCTACCGGCACTCGAGCGCGGTGACTGAATTCAAGCAGTTCGATCGCGGTCATTCCCTGACTATCGATCACGGCTGGCGGGAGATAGCCCAGACCTCGCTCGACTGGCTTCGGTCCCAGCACGCTGTAAGCGCGTGAAGGGACTGCCCGCGAGCCGTGCGGATGGGATCGGCGCAGCATCGTCCGCCCATGGAAGCCGTTGAGGCGGCGAGTGGGCCGGGCCGGTGCGGACGGGTTCGACGCGGTCGTCGTCGGTTCCGGCCCCAACGGGCTCACCGGCGCGGTGACGCTCGCCGAAGCCGGCTGGCGGGTGCTGGTCGTCGAGGCCGCGCCAACGGCTGGCGGCGGGCTGCGCACCGAGGAGCTGACCCTCCCGGGGTTCCGGCACGACGTGTGCGCCACCGTGCTGCCGCTGGCGCTGGCCTCACCGGCGCTGCGCGCGATGCCGCTGGCTGACGAGGGCCTGCGCTGGGCGCATCCAGCGGTGCCGCTCGCGCATCCGCTCGACAACGGGCCGGCTGCGCTCCTGCACCGCGATGTCGCGCGGACCGACGCGGGCCTTGGAACCGGGTCGGGGTGGCGCCGGTTGCTCGCTCCGCTCGTCGCGGATGGTGACGGCCTTACGGCAGATGTGCTTGCCCCGCTCGATCTGCCCCCTGCGGCGCCGGTCACCCTGGCCCGGTTCGGCGCCCGCGGGCTGTGGCCGGCGACCATTCTCGCCCAGGCGGCGCTGCGCGGCGGCCGTGGCCGCGCGCTGCTCGCTGGCTGCGCCGCCCATTCCATGCTTGACCTGCGTCAACCCGTCACCGGTGGGTATGGGCTGTTCCTCGCGTTGTTGGCGCATCATGTCGGCTGGCCGGTCGCGGTCGGTGGATCCCAGTCACTTGCGGACGCCCTGGTTGGACGGTTGCGCAGGCTCGGCGGGGAACTGGTCACCGCCACCCCGGTGCGCTCGCTCGCCGAGCTGCCACCGGCAGCGGCGGTGCTGCTCGACCTGACCCCACGACAGGTGCTCGAAGTCGCCGGCGACCGGCTGCCGGCCGGCTACCGTCGCGTGCTGGCGCGCTACCGGTACGGGCCGGGCGTGTTCAAGGTCGACTGGGCGTTGGACGCTCCGGTGCCGTGGCGGGACCCGTCCGTGGCTGGTGCCGCCACCGTGCATCTGGGGGGCACCCTCGCGGAGGTCGCCGCGGCCGAGCGGGCGGTGGCCCGCGGCGGGCATCCGTCCCGCCCGTTTGTGCTGTTCGTGCAGGCCTGCGTTGCGGATCCGTCGCGTGCTCCCGCCGGGCGGCATACGGCGTGGGCCTACTGCCATGTCCCGCTCGGCTCCACCGTCGACATGACCGATGAGATCGAGGCGCAGGTGGAGCGGTTCGCTCCCGGCTTCCGTGACCGCGTGCTGGCCCGGCACACGATGCCGCCGAGGGCGCTGGCGGCGCACAACGCCAACGAGATCGGCGGCGACATCGGCGGTGGCAGCGCCGACCTGCGCCAGCTCCTCGCTCGTCCGGTCCTTTCGCCCCGGCCGTGGGCGACACCGGTGCCCGGTGTGTACCTGTGCTCGGCCGCCACGCCGCCCGGAGCGGGTGCGCACGGGATGGCGGGCGCGCACGCTGCCCGGCTCGCGCTCCGCCGGGGTGCGTGTTTCTGACGGGCTGCTGTCGACCCCGACGGGGTGATATCGACCAGAAGGCGTGAAAAAAGTGCGCGATCATGGTTTTCCGCGCTTAGAGCGCCCGGCAATAGGGG
>NZ_CAKJTR010000189.1:0-8857 GCF_917627355.1 Protofrankia sp. Cj3
CGGGTCTTGTCATGACCGTGTATGGGGTCTTAGCCTCAATCCATTCGAGTTCGTCTGGACTGTAACTGTGCCCGCGGGTGGCAGCGATGTGGGCGACGCCGTTCCGAGGGGGACGCCGTTCCGATGTGGAGGCCCCGATGGCGATCCTGCGCGACACCCCCGCCCGCGACACCCCCGCCGATGATGCGGTGGCACGGGCGCTGGGGGGCGGATCCGCGCCGCGGGGCGTCGAGTTCAGCTGTGAGGCCAGCACTGAGTTAGATCTTGCCGCGATGGTGGCCGACGACGTGGCGGCGAGGCTCGCGGCCGTGGTCGCCGCCGGGTCGGCCGCCCCTGTCCGCTACTACAGCCTGGGAATTCTGTCCGATCAGGCCGACCTCGCCCAGTATGCGCGGGAGCTGCTCGGTGGCCGGGGGCTGGCGCTGACCCTGCATCCCATGGACCTCGACCTCGCCGGTACGGAGCCGCTGGACACCTCCGTCCTGCGGGCGCTGCGCCGGCGTGCGCACGAGCTGGACGTCGCGTGGGTGACCACGGATCTGGCGATGTGGGTGCGCGGCGGTGAAGCGCTGATCAATAATCTGCTGCCGATGCCGCTGGTACCCGAAGCCGTCGACTGGTGCGTGTCACGGGTTCGCCAGGCCCAGGATGTGATTGACCGGCCGATTGCGATCGGGAATGCGCCCTACCCGTTCGTCGTGGGCAACGCCGATATTCTCGAGTTGCTGGCCGATATCGTCGAGCGGAGCGGTGCTCTGGTCACAATCGACGTTGGTCACCTCTACGGGCTGCGCCGCCAGCAGGGCCGTCCGCTCGAGCAACCGGCGGACGACAGTTTCTGCTGGGAGCGGGTCGTCGAAATTCGCCTTGCCGGCCTGGTCGAACGAATACTGCCGGGCGGGGAACGGGTTTTCGAGGACTTCCACACCGTCCCGGTCTCGCCGGGGGTCTGGGAGCTGGCCGCGCGGCTGGTGCCGAGGGCGAGGAACCTGCGTGCGCTCATGGCCGAGTGTGAGCTGATGCCCCGGGCGGAGCTGGTGCACACGATCTGCCAGCTGGCGTCGGCACTGCCCCGCTGGCTGCCCGGCTGGCTGCCCGGGGAGCCAGCCGGGCCGTCCTGGGACGCCACTTCGGGAGCCTGCTGAACGATGTCGGTTGACTACCCGCGGTTGATGGAAGCCACCTGGGAGGCGCTGTACGCCCCGGCTGGACGGCACCCGGGCATCCTCGCGGCGCTGCCCGCGGACGAAGCGGACCTGCTCGGGGCGTGCGTCCGCTCCGGCGGGTTCGTCCGGGACGTGTGCCGCCGGCGTGGACGGATCGGCCCCGACCTGCTCGACGCCTTCCCGGTGACCTTCTTCGCCTTCTACGCGGCCGAGGGCACACCCGGGATGCAGGCCTTCCTGGGCAGCCAGCAGTGGCAGCGCCGTGGGTCGTTACCGGGAAGCTACTTTCCCGCGCCGGAGCTGTCCGTACTCGCCTTCGCCGCCTATCTGCGGGACACGTGGATGTGCGGCAACCGGGAGGAGTGGGTGCGCGAGGCGTTCCGGTTCGAGCTCGCCCTGCACCGTCTCGGTACCGAGCGGGTTGGTATCGACCGAGGCCCCGGCACCATGCGGCTGGCCGCCGGAGCCTGGGTCGGCGAGTGCGCGTTCGACCATGACAATGCCGTGGACCAGCTGCGGCGGCGCTGTGCCGAGGTGCCCTGGAACGAAGCCGTCACGCTGCTCACCCCGCATCCGACCCAGGTCGCCGCCATCACCTGGTATGTCGGGGACGAGGGCCGGCGGATCTACCTCCGGGGCGAGGACGTCACCGCGCTGCGCTGGTCCTGGGACGGCGCGGCCGAGGTTCCCGCGGACGCCGACCAGCTTCGGGTGGTCATCAACGCGGCCCGAGCCGGTGTTCTGCGGTAACGGGCAGGGCGGTCTGATCATCGGCCGGCCGGCCGCTGTCAGGTGACGGCGGCGAGGGCTTGGGCGAGGTCGTCGACAAGATCTCCAATGGACTCGATGCCGACCGAGAGGCGGACGAGGTCCGCGGGCACCTCCAGCGGCGAGCCCGCGGCCGAGGCGTGCGTCATCCGCCCGGGATGCTCGATCAGCGACTCGACCCCGCCGAGGGACTCGGCGAGGGTGAACACCCGCGTCCGCCGGCACACCTCGACCGCAGCCTCCGCACCGCCGCGCGGGGCGAACGAGACCATCCCGCCGAAGTCGCGCATCTGGCTGGCCGCCACCTTGTGCCCACGATCATCCGGCAGGCCCGGGTAGTACACGGTGGCCACCGCCGGATGCGCCGCCAGCCACGCGGCGATGTGGCGGGCGTTCGCGCAGTGCCGGTCCATCCGGACCGCGAGGGTCTTCGCCCCGCGCAGCACCAGCCAGGCGTCGAACGGCCCGGCCACCGCGCCGGTGGCGTTCTGGGTGAACCGCAGCCGTTCGCCCAGCGCCGGATCGGCGACGACCACGGCACCACCGACCACGTCGCTGTGCCCGCCGAGGTACTTCGTGGTCGAGTGGACCGACACGTCGGCGCCGAGCGCCAGCGGCTGCTGGAGGTACGGGGTGGCGAAGGTGTTGTCGACCGCGAGCAGGCCGCCGACAGCATGGATCAGGTTGGCGAGCACCGCGATGTCCGCGACGCTGAGCAGCGGGTTCGTGGGGGTCTCGCACCACAGCAGTCGCGTTCGACCCGGGCGCAGGGCCGCCCGCACGGCATCCGGGTCGCCGAGCGGCACGGGCGTGTACTCCACGCCCCACTCGGCGAACACCTTCGCGAACAGCCGGTAGGTGCCGCCGTAGGCATCCGCCGGGATGACCACGTGGTCGCCCGGTCGGCAGACGGTGCGCAGCAGCGCGTCCTCCGCGGCCAGCCCCGAGGCGAACGCGAGGCCCACCGAGCCTGTTTCCAACGCGGCCAGGCAGGTCTCCAGCGCGGCCCGGGTCGGGTTACCCGACCGGGCGTACTCGTACGCCCCACGCGGGACGCCGACGGCATCCTGCGCGAACGTCGAAGCCGGGTGGATGGGAACGACTACCGCGCCGGTGGCCGCGTCCGGATCCTGACCCGCGTGGATCGCGGCCGTCTCGAACCCCGCGCCGGTCCAGCCGCCCGGAGCCTGTCCGCCCGGGGCACGCGGGGCATCTGGGCGGTCCGGGCGGCTCATCCGGCCGCCAGGAAGCTGAGCAGGTCAGACCGGGTGAGGATGCCGACCGGGTTGCCGTCCTCGAGGACGAGCGCGGCGGCGGTGGCGCCCAGGATGGTGACCAGCACCGACAGCGGCTCGCCGGCACCGACCGTGGGCAGCGGGGGTGACATGTGGTCGGCGACCGGGGCGTCGACGGCGGAGCGGTCGGCGAACACGGCGTCGAGCAGCTCCCGTTCGATGACGGCGCCGGCTACCTCGGCCGAGCGCAACGGCGGTTCCTGCCTGACCACCGGCAGCTGGGACACGTTGTACTCGCGCAGGTAGGAGATGGCCGCGCCTACGGTCTCATCAGGGTGTACGTGCACCAGGTCAGGTGGTCCGCTGGCGTCGGACGCCTTGCGGACCAGCACCTCGGCGACGGTCGGCTCGTCCGACGGCCGGTCGAGAAAGCCGAAGTCATACATCCACTCATCGTTGAACACCTTCGACAGGTACCCCCGGCCGGAGTCCGGCAGCAGCACCACGACGCAATCACCGGCGTCCAGCTTCCGGGCGACCCGCAGCGCGGCGACGACCGCGAGCCCGCACGAACCACCGGCCAGGATGCCCTCACGACGGGCCAGCTCCCTGGTCATCAGGAACGAGTCACGGTCGCTGACCGCCTCCACCCGGTCGACCACCGCCCTGTCGTAGGTCGCCGGCCAGATGTCCTCGCCGACCCCCTCGACCAGGTACGGGCGGCCGCTGCCGCCGGAGTACACCGACCCTTCCGGGTCCGCGCCCACCACCTGCACCCGCCCGGAGCTGACTTCCTTGAGGTACCCGCCGGTTCCGCTGATCGTCCCGCCGGTACCGATCCCGGCGACGAAGTGGGTGATGCGCCCGTCCGTTGCCGCCCAGATCTCCGGACCGGTGGTGGCGTGGTGCGCGGCCGGGTTGTGGGGGTTGGAGTACTGGTCCGGGCTCCAGGCGCCGGGGGTCTGCGCGACCATCCGGCGCGCGACCGAGTAGTAGGAGCGGGGATCGTCCGGGGCGACCGCGGTCGGGCAGACCAGCACTTGGGCGCCATAGGCGCGCAGGACCGCCTGTTTCTCTTCGCTGATCTTGTCGGGCATCGTGAACACGCAGCGGTAACCACGGATGGCGGCAATGACCGCCAGACCGGCCCCGGTGTTTCCGCTGGTCGGTTCGACGATCGTCCCGCCTGGCCGGAGCTGCCCCGCTTTCTCCGCGGCGGTCACCATGGCCAGCGCTATCCGGTCCTTCACGGAGCCGCCTGGATTCAGATACTCCAACTTGCCGAGCACGGGCGCGGCGATGCCCTCGGTGACCGCGTTCAGCCTGACCAGCGGGGTGTCGCCGACCGCCGCGGCAAGGTTCTCATGGAAACGCATCGTCCGCCCTCACCGTCACCGCCGGAGTCACCGGCCGCACAGGGGTTGTAGCTCGCCAAACGGCTGTCGGCATGGTGCACGCCGAGGTCACAAAGGTGCCCGCTGGCGCGGACAGCGTATGGCACGAGCCGTGGTCGCGTGCCATGGTCACAGCTCGACGGGCAGGTCGAACCAGAGATACTTGCCGGAGTCGACCGCCACCGCGCCCCAGCTGCCCGCGAGAGCGTCCAGGACGAGCAGGCCACGCCCGCCCTCACTGCCGAGGTCCACCTGCTGACGGTGCGGCAACAGGACGGATGTATCCGACACGGACGCGTGCACGAGGCCCGGCCGCAGTTCGATCAGCAGCCACACGGGTGGCTCGCCGTACTTCACCGCGTTCGTGACCAGTTCGCTGACCAGAAGTTCCGCGGTGCCCACCGCATCTTCGGGCAGGTTGGTGGCGGTGAGCTGCTCGCGCAGCACGCGACGGGCCTGCGGAACCGCGCTGGATACGTGGGGAAGCTCGACCAGCAGGTGCGTGGCCGAGGGCCGAAACGACGACACGTGGGCCACCATGTCCGTTTACCCCCGTTTGTTCCGATAGATCATCAAATTTGGGCGATGTTATCTCTGTACGTCTACCCGCAGGTGGACGATTCCAAGCGCTTTCGGGCCTTTCCCTGCCTACCGGTCGATGACGGCTGGTCATGTATGACGCAGCGTAGCTACATTTCCCCTTCTCGTCACTGATCAACGTTGACCGCCAGTCGCGTGTCGTCCCGGCGTCGTCGATCGTTCGCGGATGGTTATCCCGGGATGCGGGCCACCACGACCGCGACATCGTCTCGCAGCCGCCCACCCGCGAACCGTTCGGCGGCTGCCCGCACCTGGTCGGCTATCCCCTGGGCGGACATGCCCACGCAGCCGCGCACGGCCGTCAGCAGCCGCTCGTCGCCGAACAGCTCCTGACCGCGACGGGCCTCGACCACCCCGTCGGTGTAGAGGACCAGCGCGTCCCCGGCCGTCAGCGCCACCCGTGCCTGGGGGAAAGCCACGTCGTCGTCATCGAGCACCCCGAGCAGCGTTCCCGGCTCCGCGACGAACAGGGCCGTCCCGTCCGCGCGTACGACAACAGGCAGTGGGTGCCCGGCCATGCAGATCGAGACCACCCGTTCCGTCACCGTGGGGGCTGCCGCGCTGGTAGCCGTGCCGTCTTCCAGGCAGGCGGTTGTGAGCTCGCCCGGCGGCCGCAGCTCGGCCGCGGCGAGCGTGCAGAAGCGTCCCTGGCCGGTCGGGCCCGGGTGGCCGGCGTCCCGCAGTGCACGGTTGAGATCCATCATGATGTCGGGAAGATTGTTGCGCTGTCCCACCAGCAGCCGCAGGACGGCCCGCGCGACCCCGGTCACGTTGGCGGCCTCCGCGCCCTTGCCGCAGACGTCACCGATGATGATCGTCCATCCGCCGTCCGGGTTCGGGACGAGGTCGAAGAAGTCACCGCCGACCTCCAGCCCGGCGCGGGCCGCGCGATAGGACGAGCCGAGCTCGATCCCGTCGATGCTGGGCAGCCGTGGTGGCAGCAGCCCGGCCTGCAGCGCGCCGGCAACCTCCACCTGCTGGCGGAACAGCCGGGCGTTGTCGACGGCGAAGGCCGCGCGGCGGGCGAGGTCCGCGAACAGCTCGATCTCGTCGGCCGCGAAGCTGTTGCCCATGGCCCGGCCGAGAGCGACAACGCCGAGCACCCGGCGGCGGGCCCGCATCGCGGTGATCACCGTCGGCGCGCCATTGATCGTGGCGATGCGCACCGTGTCGCCAAGCGTCGCCCGTACCTGGGCGGCGAGTGGCCCGACCGGGTCGCCGGCCCAGTCCGACAGGTCCGCGGCCTCGGCCTCGTCAACGTGCCCGACCGCGGCGAGCTTGACCGCGCCGTCCTCCCGCAGCAGGTACACCGCGCACCAGCGGGCCAGCCTCGGCACTGGTAGGCGCGCAAGCAGGGCCAGGCTGCGTTCGGTGTCGAGACTGCCAGCGAGCAGATCCGACGCCTCGGCGAGAAAGGAAAGCATGCCGATGCGGCGCTCCTCGGCACGGCGCAGGTTGGCGCCGCCGAGCGTCAACGCCATCCAACGGGTGACCATGGCGATCCGCTCGTCGACGCCGTCCTCGCTGCCGTCCTCGCTGCCGTCCTCGCTGCCATCCCCGGACCCGTCCCCGGGGCCATCGCCGGGGCCGGTGGCCAGGGGCCGCGGCCGTGACCACAGCAGGAGATCCCCGACGATTCCATCCCGGGATTCGAGCGGGAGCCGGCGGGCGTCCCGTTCCGCGCCGGTCGGGCCGACGACCGCCACCACCTCCGCGGTGTTCTTGGCCTGGCCGGCCCGCCGGACCAGGCCGGCGGTGGCCCTCGGCAGCGCGTCTATGAGCTGGGTCAGCAGTTCGCGGACCTCATCCTCGGCCGACAGCGTGGCGGCGAGGCCGGGGGCGAGCAGCCGTGCCGGCCGCTGGAGGTCCGCCGCTGGCCGCCGCGGTGGGCGCCCGGGGGCCTCGAGGCGGTCGCCGCGGCGACCAGCGCCCTCGACGGGAAGGTCGAGCCGGAACCACACCTTTTTACCGGTCCGGTCGTGTTCGGTCCCCCAGGCGGTGGCGAGGGCGTCCACCAGCGCGAGGCCGCGACCGTTCTCCCGCAGACTGTCGATCTTCCTGGCCTGCCCGCCGCCGGTGGCCTCGTCGGGCGTCGCCAGCCAGTCGGAGCCGGCAGCGGTCGACACGCCACCCAGCGTCGTGGGATGGCGGTCGCTGACCGTGATGGCGAGTTCGGTGGCGTCGTACCGGAGGTCGACCGTCGCGTCGGTGCCGGCGTGCATGACGACGTTGGTCACCAGTTCGGTCACGAGCAGCAGAACGGTGTCGATGAGGTCAGGGTCGACACGGCCGTGCAGCGCGTCCACTATGAACCGCCGGGCCGACCGTGGCGAGTCGGTGGCCGGCGGAAGTGTGAGGGTGCGGCGGAGCCCCTCATCTCCGGGCACGGGAGGCATGCCGGTCAGTGTCTCCTGTGTTGTCCAGCTCTGGGGGATTGGCTGTGCCCAAGGCCGCGCGATGTCGGGACGTGTCGGTCAGGCAATCGGGTACCGGGCATGCGCATGGGGATCCGCCGATATCCACCCAGCGGACTTTGGCGGATACTGGCGGCGAGTAGCACCGGATACCCGATGAACGGCTGCCGGACCGTTCCCGTGGTTGACCAGACGTGAGTGATTCCCGCGGACGCGGGTTTGGAGGGCTTCATCATGACGATGGTGTCGGAAACCGCGCCCGTGGACGACCACCTCTTCAGCGATTTGCTCGATGCTCTCACCGCGTTGTGCGAGGGTGACTTCTCGGTCCGGCTGGGAGAACGGGCCGGCCGTGGCGCACCGCTGGCACAGCGTTTCGACGAGCTGGCCGGTGTCCAGCAGCGGCACGCGCTCGAGCTGGAACGGGTGAGCAAGGTGATCCGGCGGGACGGCCGGTTGACCGAGCGCATGGCCGATCTCGGCTTCGAGGGCGGTTGGGCGATGTCGAACCAGGCGGTCAACTCCCTCATCGATGACCTTGCGCGTCCGACGCACGAGGTCGCGCGGGTCATCGCGGCGGTCGCGGAGGGTGACCTTTCGCAGCACATGGCGCTGGAGATCGCCGGTCAGCCGGTGCGGGGTGAGTTCCTGCGGATCGGTACGACGGTGAACACCATGGTGGACCAGCTCTCGTCCTTCGCCGACGAGGTCACCCGGGTCGCCCGCGAGGTCGGTACCGAGGGCAACCTGGGCGGCCAGGCGCGGGTCAAGGGCGTGTCCGGGGTGTGGCGGGATCTCACCGAGTCGGTGAACTCGATGGCGGGGAACCTGACCAGCCAGGTCCGCAACATCGCCCAGGTGACGACCGCGGTGGCACAGGGCGATCTGTCCCAGAAGATCACTGTGGATGCCCGGGGGGAGATCTACGAACTGAAGTCGACCGTGAACACGATGGTCGACCAGCTCTCGGCATTCGCGGACGAGGTCACGCGGGTGGCCAAGGAGGTCGGTACCGAGGGCAAACTGGGCGGCCAGGCCCAGGTCAAGGGCGTGTCCGGAGTGTGGCGGGATCTCACCGACTCGGTGAACGTCATGGCCGGCAACCTCACCACCCAGGTCCGCAGTATCGCCGAGGTGGCGGCCGCGGTGGCGCGCGGCGACCTCACGCGGCAGATCACCGTCGACGCCCGCGGTGAGGTCGCCGGTCTCGCGCACACCATCAACACCATGGTCGACCAGCTGTCATCGTTCGCGGCCGAGGTGACCAGGGTCGCCTGGGA
>NZ_CAKJTR010000190.1:0-7091 GCF_917627355.1 Protofrankia sp. Cj3
CGCCGGGCTGGCCCGGCGACATGAGCGACATGGGGGTCATGTCACCGTACGGACTGATCACGTGGAACGCCCATGGGCCGTGCGAGCGCGGCCATGCTGCGACGGTAGCCCTCCACGGTGATCAATGCTTCGGGTTTGCGTTCCGGGCGTGACCGCAACGCGAGCCAGACGAGAGTGATGAGGACGGCAATTGGCGGGATGAGCAGAAACCACATGGCGGCCTCGGCGTCGAGACGGGGAAGAAGGGAGGCGGACACCATCGTAGGTGCCCCGTTCAGCAGGCGCCTACCCACTCCGACGAACCGTCTGCAAATACCTGGCGCTTCCAGATCGGCACGTGTTCCTTGACGTCGTCAATCAGTCGCCGGCAGGCCGTGAAAGCCTCGGCGCGGTGCGTGGCCCCCACCGCCACAACCACGGCGATGTCGTCGACACCGAGCAGCCCCACCCGGTGGGTGACAGCCACCGCCCGGACCGGATGGACGGCGGCCACGCCAGCGGCCACCCGTACGATCTCGCCGCCGGCCCGTGGATGGGCGGTGTACTCCAGCGCGGCCACGCCACGCCCGCCATCATGATCACGTACTGTCCCGACGAAAACGGCGACCCCGCCCACGGCAGGCCCGCGCACGGCCTTCAGGCACTCGTCGACCGACAGCTCCCGTTCGCGGATCGCCGCGATGACGACCTGCCCGGCAGTCCTGTGTTGCGCCTCCTGCCCAGCATGGATGTGGCCCACGATCCGACCGTAGGGGATCCGCCTGACCGGCGTCATCATCTTCATCAGCGGACGTTCGGGCGGGCGATCCAAACCGTTCCAGTAGTCGTATCGTGATGTCGTTTCGGCATCCGCGGGAAAACGCACTACCGTTGGTGCATGTCCGGATCCATGGGCCCTGGGCCTCAACTCGCATCCACCCGGCAGGGACGCCGACGATGAGCGGCGGCTTCCCCTTCGGGTTCACCCCGGGTGACTCGTCCTCGCGCGGTGCCTCCGGCCCGCCGTCCGGCGGCGGGGCGCCGTTCTTCGCCGAGCTGGAGCGGCTGCTGGCCTGGCACGACGGGCCGGTGAACTGGGAACTCGCACGCCAAGTCGCGGTACGTGCGCTCGGCGACGCTGACCGTGCCGTGTCCGACAGCGAGGTCGAGGAGGTTCGCCAGGCGGTCCGGCTCGCCGACATCTGGCTCGATCCGGTGACCACGCTACCCGCCGGGGCGACAACCGCCGAAGGATGGACCCGCAACCGGTGGATCGAGGTGACCCTGCCGGTCTGGCGGACATTGTGCGATCCGGTGGCGACCAGGATCGCCGAGGCCATGCGTGGCGGGATCTCCAGCGGGCTCGCGCAGATGGGTGACGCGGGCGGCGGGCTGCCGCCCGAGTTCGCCGCCCAGCTTCCACCAGGCATCGACCTGGGCCAGCTGGCGTCCGCGAGTGGGCCGATCATGAACATGATCAGCCAGGTTGGTGGAATGTTGTTCGGCGCTCAGGTCGGTCAGGCGATCGGCCTGCTCGCGAGTGAGGTCGTTTCCTCCACGGATGTCGGGCTGCCGCTCAGCCCGCCGCGTACCGCCGCGCTCGTCCCCGCGGGTGTCGAGGCCTTCGGCTCGGGCCTGGGGATCGACTCCAGCGAGGTCCGGATCTACCTGGCATTGCGCGAAGCGGCATCCCAGCGTCTGTACGGCCATGTCCCATGGCTACGCGCGCACGTTCTCGGTGCGGTCGAGGAATACGCGCGAGGCATCGCGGTCGACTCGGAAGCGGTTTCACGGGCGATGGAGATGATCGACCCAATGCGGATCATGGATCCGGCAAGCCTGCAGGAAGCCCTCGGCGAGGACGTCTTCGACGAGGCGACCACGCCTGAACAGACCGCGGCGCTGGCCCGCCTGGAGGTGATCCTCGCCCTGGTCGAGGGGTGGGTGGAGACGGTCACCGACGCCGCCGCCGCGAAGAACCTGCCCGCCGCCTCCAGGCTGCGGGAGATGGTACGCCGCCGCCGCGCCGAGGGCGGGCCGGCGGAGCAGACCTTTGCGACGCTGGTGGGCCTCAACCTGCGCCCGCGCAAGCTGCGTGAGGCGGCCGCGCTGTGGCAGGCCGTGGCGGACGCCCGGGGGATCGACGGACGCGACTCCCTGTGGGCGCATCCCGACCTGCTTCCGAACGCCGACGATCTCGCTGACCCGCGGGGGTTCGCCGCGGGCGACGCCAACACGGTGGGCGATCCGCTCGCGGAGCTGGAACGGCTCCGCGACACCCCCGCCCAGCAGGAGCCACCGCGGCCACAACCGCCGGATGACGCAGGCCCCGGAACCGCCGGATGACGCAGGCCCCGGTGACGCACCCACCAATGCTCCGCGTGGCGGTCGTTGACCGCCACCGCTGTGCGGCCATAGCTTGACGGACACGAAGCCCCCGGTCATTCGGAGGACCCTCCAGAAGGGGAAGCTGGAGAGCTCGGCCGCGTACCGGGGGCTTCTTCATCACACTGGTACCTGTGTGTCACCCGGCTTGACTGCCAGCCGTCGGCTGTCAGCCGTCGGCTGTCAGCTCCGCGCTGTCAGCTGCCGATCATGGCCGCATCCGGTGCCGTGGTGGTGACAAATGACGGCGGGCGGCGGTCCAGCTGGGCCTGGATCCCCTCAGCGGCCTCGCCGTTGGCCATCGTCGTCGCCTGTGCGAGCGCTTCCCACTGCAGCACCTGGTCAAAATCGTCAGCACCGCTCAACGCGACCTTGGCCAGCCTGGTCGCGACCGGCGCGGCCGCGGCGATCTGAGTCGCGGTGCTCACGGCGACGGCGACCAGGTCGGCGGCGGGCACCACCGCGTTGACCAAGCCGATCGCCGCGGCCTCGCGCGCGTCAACCGTCCGGCCGGTGAAAATCAGCTCCCTGGCCCGGACCGCGCCGACGGCCTCCGGCAGCAGCCGGGTGGCGGCCATCCCCGGATGCATCCCAAGTCGGGTGAACGGTGCGCAGAAGCTGGCATCCACCGACGCGAAACGCAGGTCGCAGGCAAGCGCGAGACACAGCCCGGCGCCCACGGTGGCGCCGTTGACCGCGGCGATCGTGGGCACTTCCACCGATCTGATCTTCAGCCAGCTCCGGTAGAAGGTGAGCATCTTCGCGCGCAGCCGGTCGACACCGGCCTCCCGGTTCGTCCGGGGATCGACCCAGTCGAGATCGCCACCGGCACAGAACGCGCTGCCCTGCCCCGTCACGACCACAGCCCGCACATGAGGATCAGCAATGATCTCGTCCAAAGCCCGCGACCAGGCTTCGGTGAGTGCCACGGTCATGGCGTTACGCCGCTCGGGCAGGGCCAGCGTCAACAACATGACACCGTCAGCGGGACGCTCGACGAGCAACGGTTCGGGCACGGTCGGCTCCTGGTATGGCGAAAAACATCGGTGGCCAGACGTCAGCCGGGTGCGCGGCCAGCGCGGTCGTGGACCCGCCAGGCCGGTGCTCCGGGACCTTCCCAACCCTAGCGGTCACCGCCGGAAGCCGGGGTTCCCGCCGGCTTGGCGAAGCCGATCTGGGAGGTCCATCGGCGGATGCCGGGCGGATGCGTCGCGAGGCGGCCCAGGCCCCGGCAGCGGTGTGCTACCGGGGCCTGGGGCAACGACGCAAGGCACCGGCAGGCACCGGCAGACCCTGGGCGAACGTCCGGCGGCGATCACTAGCGCGAGAGCCGTTCGCGCGCACCAGCGCCGGGCCGGCCGCAACATTCGTAGGCCCTGGTAGATATCAAGATCATCGAATCCGACAAGATAGCGACAGGGCGGCCTTCCGGGCCGGCCTTCTTCATCAACAACCCGCGGCCGGCCACCGGCGACCGACGGTACGAGGGGAGAACAGGTGGCAGAGACATTCGAGGGCTACTGCGTCAAGTGCAAGGACAAGCGGCACTACCAGGGCGAAATACGGGTGAGTGAGTCCGGGCGCCGGATGGCGCGGGGTACCTGCCCGGTCTGCGGCACAACGATCAACAGAATTCTCGGCAAGGCCTGAAGCACAGCGGCGAGTAGTGCCTGCCCGTATCCGCGAGATCGCTAAGACCTCGGGGATACGGGCAGGCACGATCAGGAGCCGGGCAGCGAGTGGGGCCCCGCCCCAGCGGCCCAGCGCCTCAGCGGACGACTGGCGACAGCGGCTCGCGCGGTGTGCTGTGGGGTTTTCTGGCGACCGTCATCCACCATCCACAGCTGTCACCATCCACAGCCGTCGCTCGACAATCCGGTCAAATACGACTGTTATCCACAGATCGTTATATATCGGTACACAACGCTGAACGGCATGAGACCGTCTGAGCACGATCTGGTCGCCTTCCGTGGAGGAGGACGCGATGCGCCCCATCCTCAAGCCCGGCCTGCGCCGCCTCTGGCGTGACGGGTCCACCCTGCAGATCGGTGTCGATCCGGTACGGGCGATCGTCCTCGGCGGGCTCACGGCGCGGGACGCCTCCGTGCTCGACGCCCTGGACGGCACCCGATCACGCGAGCAGGTGCTGAACTCGCTCGACGCCACCCACCGGGAACTCGTGCTTCTTCTGGAGAACACCGGCATGCTGGAGGACGCGGCTTCCGCCGACCACTCGCCGCTGTCCATGCTGGACCACGAACGCCTGCTGCCCGACCTTGCGTCGATCTCGTTAGGGTCAACCGACCCGGCCCATGTCCACCGCATTCTGCGGGCCCGGCGCCACGCACGGATACAGGTCCGCGGGGCAGGCCGGGTCGGGTCGCAGGTCGCGACCTTGTTGGCCGCGGCCGGGATCGGCTGCGTCGTCGTGGACGACACCGGCGTGACCAGGCCGGCCGATGTCGCGCCGGGCGGAGCCCGTCTCGATGACGTCGGACGCCCTCGCTCGACGGCGACGGCCTCGGCGATCGCCAGGGTCGCCCGCCCGCTCGCCTCTCACGGCCGCCGGCAGCGGGCTTGCGAACCGTTCCGCCCTGATCTCGTCGTGATCACTCCGGCTGGGGTTCCCGTCCTCCATCCACACGAGTCCATCGAGCTGGAACGCGTCGGCATCCCGCACCTGCTCGCCGGCATCCGCGAGACCACCGCCGTGATCGGGCCGCTGGTCCTGCCCGGTGTGACCTCGTGTCTGCACTGTCAGCACCTGCATCGCCGAGCGGCTGAGCCGGCCTGGCCGCTGCTGGCCCTCCAGCTGTCCCGCCGTCCAGACAGCGGGATCGACGCCTGCGACGTGACACTCGCCGCCGTCGCCGCTGGGATCACGGCAATGCAGGCACTCACCATGGTCGAATACGACGGGCGCAATGCCCGGCACGATAGACGTCGCAACGACGCCCGCACCCGGGCCTGGGGACAGCCGCACCCGCCAACCAGCGGCGATCTGCCGACCATCAACGGAACCCTGGAGATGGCCGCGGCCGAGCTCCGGGTCCGGCGTCGATCGTGGCCGGTACACCCCTCGTGCCCCTGCCGGAGCGCTCGATTACGCACAGAAACGAATCGTGACGAAGTCACCAAACAACCCACCGGCCGGCGCACGGGCGCCGACCGACCGGACCGGCCGGCGGCCACGTCGTCACCCACCTGAACATGTCCATTACAAAAAGTAAAAACGTTGCCCCGACCCACTGTCCCGCCTGCCTGCCGTCCGCCGAACAGGCACGATGGGGTTGTGTCCGAAATCCCAAAACGCGCGATCGTCAGAACCGCCAAACTGGCGGGTCTTCCGCTAGGCATCGCCGGACGGGCCACGGTTGGTATGGGTAAGCGGCTCGGTGGACGTCCCGCCGAGATCGTCGCCACGGAACTTCAGCAGCGCACCGCCGAACAGATCTTCCGGGTTCTCGGTGAGCTCAAGGGCGGCGCGATGAAGCTTGGCCAGGCGCTGTCGGTCTTCGAAGCCGCGCTGCCCGAAGAGATGGCCCGGCCCTACCGGGCGGCCCTGACAAAACTCCAGGAGGCAGCGCCACCCCTGCCTACGGCGTCGGTTCATCGGGTGCTGGCGGGCGACCTGGGCCCGGACTGGCGGACGATGTTCCGTGACTTCGACGACACGCCAGCGGCCGCGGCGAGCATCGGCCAGGTTCACCGGGCGGTGTGGGCGGACGGGCTCGAGGTCGCCGTCAAAATTCAGTACCCGGGAGCCGGGCCCGCGTTGCTCGCGGACCTCACCCAGCTCGCGCGCGCGGCGCGGTTGTTCAGCGCGCTGGCCCCTGGGCTGGACATCAAACCCCTGGTCGCCGAACTGAAGGAACGGATCATCGAGGAACTCGACTATCGCCTGGAGGCTGCCTGGCAGGCGGCTTTCGCCGAAGCGTTCCACGGCGATCCCGACATCTGCGTGCCCAGGGCCATCATGGGCACGCAGCACGTCCTGATATCCGAATGGATCGACGGCAGACCACTATCAAAAATCATAAGCGATGGCACCACCGCCGAACGCGACCGGGCTGGGCTGCTGCTCGTGCGGTTCCTGTACTCCTGTCCCGGCCGGGTCGGCCTCCTGCACGCGGATCCGCATCCGGGCAACTTCCGGCTGCTGGCGGACGGCCGGCTGGGAGTCCTCGACTTCGGCGCGGTCAATCGGCTTCCTGACGGGCTGCCCGAACCCATCGGCAGGCTCAGCCGGCTGGCGCTCCACGGCGATGCGGACGCGGTTATGGCGGGTCTGCGGGCGGAGGGATTCGTCCTGCCGACGGCGAAGGTCAGCGGCGCGGACCTCCTGGACTACCTCGTGCCCATCCTTGAGCCCATCGCCACGGAGGAGTTCCGTTTCTGCCGTGACTGGCTGCGCGGGGAAGCCGTCCGGCTGGGTGATCCCCGCTCCCCCGCGGCCCAGCTCGGCCGCCAGCTCAACCTGCCCCCGTCCTACCTGCTGATCCACCGAGTGACGCTGGGAGCGGTCGGCATCCTCTGCCAGCTCGGCAGCGCGGGGACCTTTCGCGCCGAGATGCAACGATGGCAGCCCGGCTTCGCCCCGCCAGGGTCCGCCGCGGCCGAGCATGCGCGCTGGGCGAACCGGCCCGGACGCGCGCTGCCGGCGCTCGCCGTCGAAACGGATCAGGAGCGTCCACGGCCGCCAGCGGCACCGGTCGCGCCGACGCCGG
>NZ_CAKJTR010000190.1:7255-8968 GCF_917627355.1 Protofrankia sp. Cj3
CGCCTCCCCGGGCCGCCCAGCCAGCGTGGCACCGGCGAGCGGGACGCCCCCGCCACCGCGGCATCCGGTGATCTCACAGCTGGTGATCTCGTAGCCGGTGACGATGACACGCACGCTCAAAACCCGTCCGGGACGACCGCCGAAAGCGCCTGAGCATCCACCGGATCACGCCGCCCCCTATCGCCGGTCGTTCCTACTCATCCAGGATACTCTCATCAGTGAGAGTATCCTGGATGAGTGCGATCAAGGCAGGTCGGCATGGCCGAGTTCATCGGACGGGAACGCGAGCTGGCGACGCTTGACCGGCTGTTGCGGCGGGTAAGGGCCGGCGGCCGGGCGGGTCGTCCCGGTCGGGCTGTCCTGATGCGCGGACGTCGCCGCGTCGGCAAGTCACGATTGGCCGAGGAATTCGTCGACCGCGCGGGCGTGCCATACCTGTTCTTCACCGCGTCGGCGCAGCTGGACATGGCGATGGATCTCCGCCTGTTCACCGAGGCAGCCGCAAGCTCGGATCTTCCAGGCGCCGGCCTGTTCCATGAACAGAAACCCGGATCCTGGGATGCGGCGCTGCGGCTGCTGGCCGGTGCGCTGCCCGCGGACCAACCCAGCGTGGTGATCATAGACGAGATGCCCTACCTCATCGCCAACGACCCCGGTTTCGAGGGGACGCTGCAGAAGCTGTTCGATCGCGAGCTGTCCCGGCGGCCGGTCCTCCTGCTGTGCATCGGCTCGGACCTGGCGATGATGGAGGCGCTCAATTCCTACGGCCGGCCGTTTCACCAACGCGCTGGCGAGATGGTGATCCCGCCGCTGAACCCGGCCGACGTGTCCACGATGGTGGATCTGAACTCTGCCGATGCCTTCGACGCCTACCTGGTGACCGGCGGGCTGCCGCTAATCCTGGACGAATGGCCCGGCGGCGCCTCAGTGCACGATTATCTGCGGGAAGCGGTCGACGATCCCACCTCCGCGCTGCTGGTCAGCGCCGAACGTGCGCTGGCGGCCGAGTTTCCCGTCGAAGCGCAGGCCCGTGGGGTCCTTGGTACCATCGGATCCGGAGAACGGGCCTTCTCGCTTATCGGACGGGCCGCCGGCGGGATCGCGCCGGGCTCCCTGAGCCGCGCGTTGCAGCTGTTGGCCGCTAAGCGCCTGGTCACCGCCATGGTTCCGCTGTCAGTCCGGCCCTCCCGCGAAACCCGGTATCTGATCGCCGACCCCTATCTTCGGTTCTGGCTGACATTCCTCGGCCCGTACCTCCATGAAATCGAGCGGGGCCGCGGCGACCTGGTTCTCGCCCGGATCGAAGCCTCCTGGGCCGCCTGGCGAGGGCGGGCGATCGAGCCGGTGATCAGGGATGCGCTGCACCGGCTTCCCGCGGGGGTACTACCGGACGACACGAACGTCATCGGCGGCTACTGGACCCGTACCAACGACCCGGAAATCGACATCGTCGGCGCGGATCGGGAACCGATCGCCAAAAAGATCACCATGGTCGGATCGATCAAATGGCAGGACAACCACGCCTTTGACGTGCACGACCTCGCTCGGCTCGCCCACCACCGGTCGCGGCTTCCCGGCGCCGACGACGCAACCCCCCTGCTCGCGGTGACCCGTACCAGCACGGCGACGGCCGGTATCCTCGCCCTCGGCCCGGACGACCTGCTCACCGCCTGGCGCCCCTAACAGCGCCCGGCAATAGGGACGCGGCGTCGC
>NZ_CAKJTR010000191.1:0-6142 GCF_917627355.1 Protofrankia sp. Cj3
AGGCCGACCAGCTGACGGCGGAACTCGCCGCGCTCGACCTGGTCGTCCGGCCGAGCGTTTTCCGGCGCGGCACCATGGCCTGCACCGGGATCGAGTTCTGCAAACTCGCCATCGTCGAGACCAAGGCGAAAGCCGGGGCGCTCATCGACGAGCTGGAACGGCGGCTGCCCGACTTCGACGAGCCGATCGGCATCCACGTGAACGGCTGCCCGAATGCCTGCGCACGTTTCCAGGTCGCCGACATCGGGCTCAAGGGCTCCCTCGTCCCGGACGAATCCGGGGAGATGGTCGAAGGCTTTCAGCTGCACCTTGGTGGTCATCTTGGCGTGCGGTCGCGGCTGGGCCGCAAGTCCCGTGGGCTGAAGGTCACCTCCGCCGGTGTCGCTGACTACGTCGACGGGCTGCTGCGCGCGTATTCGGCCGGTCGGGACGAGGGTGAGTCCTTCGCGGACTGGGTCGAGCGGGCCGACGAGTCCGTCCTGGCCGCCCCGGCGGATCGAGCCGGTGCCGTGGCCCCGGCCGAGCCTGCGTCCGGGACGTCCGGGGCCGCTGATGGCTAGCGGTCATTCCGTCCCCTTCTACTGCCCGTACTGCGGTGAGGAAGATCTTGTTCCCTATCTTCCGCCCGAGCGGGATGCGGCCAGCGGGTCCGGCCACGGGCAGTGGGCGTGCGGGAGCTGTCGGCGGGCTTTCCGGCTCAGCCTGACCGCTCTCGCGGTCGGGCCCATTTCGTCCGAACAGGACGGTTCAGCTGACTGTGAGCACTGAGACGGCGTTTTGGCGGTAATCCGGGAGTGTGCCCCCCGGTACGGCGTGGGAAAGGCGTGATCGCGTCGTTGCCGGCCTGTTACGACGGAGGAGAGCGATTCATGGATGCCACGTTGAAGGCCCGTGCCCTGCATGCCGGTGACGAGCTGGAGGGCGCGTCCGCGCAGGAGATCCTGGGCTGGGCGGTGGAGGAGTTCGGGACGAAGCTGGTTGTGGCCGCATCCATGGCGGAGGCTGTGCTCGTCGACATGCTGGCCCGGATCTGCTCGGACGTCCCGGTGATTTTTATTGATACCGGTTACCATTTCGCTGAGACAATCGGTACTCGGGACGCGGTCATGCACCGCTACGACCTGCCGCTGATCAGTGCCGGCCCACAGCTCACCGTGGCTGGCCAGAACGCCGTGTACGGGCCGAAACTGTTCGAACGGGATCCGGACCGGTGCTGCCAGCTGCGCAAGGTCGTCCCGCTGGACCGTGCGCTGGCGCCCTACCGGGCGTGGGCGGCGGGCTCGCGCCGGGCCGAATCCGCCGGGCGCAGGAACCTGCCTGCCGTGGGGTGGGACGAGCGGCGCGGCAAGGTGAAGATCCATCCGCTGGTGGCCTGGACGGACGAGGACGTCAACCGTTACGTCCAGGAACATGACGTGATTGTTAACCCACTGCTGTCGGATGGCTACGACTCTGTCGGCTGCTGGCCGTGCACCAGCCGTGGTGAGGGCCGCGCGGGCCGCTGGGCCGGCAGCGCCAAGACCGAGTGCGGCATTCACTGACCTCGGCGGTTCTGGCTGTTGCGGGTGGAGGGGCACTGACAGCCTTCAGGTAGCCAGTGATCTACTGGCCCGGGGCGGACCACATTCTGTCATGGTTTGTCGGGCCGGTATGACGACATGTCGGATCGCGGTGCGATGATCTCGCGTGTGGTTGTCCAGCGTGTCTGGTCGGCCACCTGATGACGCATGTACTGAACACCGCGAACGGATCCGACCATGACCCTGCGATCCCCGACTGATGGCCCGCATGGCCCGCACGGCCCGGTGGCTGGTGCGCTGCACGCCTGGGTGGACGAGTCGCTGCGCCTTCGGGCTGGCGAGCCCGGCCTCTACATCCTGGCCGCAGCTGTCGCCGAGGTGTCGTCGTGCCCGCCGATACGTCGAGATCTCAATGACCTGCTCCTGAAAGGTCAACGCCGTCTGCACTGGCGGGATGAAGATGGTGCCCGACGGCACAAGTTCGTGAGCCTGGTCGCGAGGGCCGACCTGGAGCTCGTTGTCGTTGTAGGCACGCCGGGTACTGCCAAAGAAGCAGGAACGTGCCAGGCGGGTCTGCATGAAAGGCCTGTTGCACGAACTCGATCAGAGGGCGGTCGAGCGAGTGTGGCTCGAGTCCCGCACGACATCACTGAACAAAAAAGATCAAGTGATGGTCGCGGCGCTTTTCGGTAGTCATGTGATCTCTCATCGGTTACGTACCGGACACGCTTCACCGGTGTTCGAGCCGATGCTCTGGGTCGCTGATGCGGCAGCAGGGGCGATATCGGCTGCGCGCGACGGCCAAGGAGATTTTATAGCAATCATCAAGCATCTTACGACAACGATCGAAATCCCTGTCCGATGACAACCTGCCGCTTTAGAACAGCGCGAAGGCCGGGTCCCGTCGTCCGGCGGGGTCCCGACCATCACTTCCCATCCCCCCGAAGGAGGCGAGCATAGATCGAGAATGCGCCGTCTCGTGACCGTAGTCAAGTTGTCTCGTCATCTGGAGCAGGGATCGCGTGGCTGGCGAGTCCGGCCGAGGGACGTGCGGCGACGCGTCGTGCGGCGCTCGGGACGGTCCGGTGCGGGCGCCGGGGCGGGTCGGATGGTCAAGATCGAGGCTGTCGGGATGGCAACCTATAGTTAGAACTCGGGTGCGAAGGGTAGATAGCGAAGAGGGGGACCGGAGAAGGCGCAGCGGAGATATCCATGGGGGTCGAGTGGACTGTGCGGCGCACGAGGCTCACAAGAGCCTTATCGATCATGCTAGATTGGGCACCCTTTGTGATCTCACGGGGCGAACCGGCCGAACCAAGTCGCCCATCCAGGCCAGCGATCTCCGCGCGTTACTCCTGTTTCTTGCGGTTTTCCAGTGGATAACAGATTTTCTGGGGTGGGTTTTCTTCGGTATTTTCATTGCGGGTGTGACCGGGATCATCAGGCGAGAGTAGCGGATGCGTTACTGTTCAACCGATTTCTTTCATGGGTAGGTTTCACCGATTGCATGCTGCGTGAACCGTCCCGGCAGTAGCGTCGCGGGGATGAACGAGGGCCGGGCACACGATGAGGATGAGGGAGACAACGGCCGCGGGAGCGGGGGAGCCGGGGCCGCGAGCGCGGCGGGACGGGACGAGCCGCTGCGCGCTCCCGGTGAGGTCTGGCTGGTCGGGGCAGGGCCGGGGGATCCGGGGCTGCTTACCATCCGTGGCCGTGAGCTGCTTGGTCGGGCGGACGTCGTCGTCACGGACCGGCTGGTATCCGCGGGGGTCCTTGCGCTTGCCCGGCCCGGTGCGGAGGTTATCCACAGTGGCAAGAGTGCCGGTGCGCTGACTCGTACCCAGGAGGACGTCAACGCGTTGCTGGTCGACCGCGCGCTCGCCGGGCACATGGTCGTCCGCCTCAAGGGCGGGGACCCGTTCGTGCTCGGCCGCGGCGGTGAGGAGGCCGAGGCCTGCCGGCTCGCCGGGGTGAGATGCACGGTTGTCCCGGGGGTGACCTCAGCGTTCGCCGGGCCCGCGTATGCCGGGATCCCGGTGACGCACCGCGGTGCCGCCCAGGATGTCGCGGTCGTCTCCGGGCATCTGTCACCCGGGCATCCCGACTCCACCGTGGACTGGGCGGCGCTGGGGGCGTCCCGGATGACCGTTGTCGTGCTGATGGGTGTCGCGCGGCTCGCCGGCATCACCGCGGCCCTCATCGACGGCGGCCGGTCGCCGGACACGCCGGTCGCGATGATCGAACGGGCTACCACGCCGGCCCAGCGTGTGATCCGCGGCACCTTGGACACGATCGCGGTCGACGCCATCGTGCTGGGCGTTCGCTCACCCGCGGTGGTGGTGATCGGTGACGTCGCGGCCCGTTGCGACGCTCCGCCGCCACTCATCCCGACAGATGATGCACGGTCAGCGAGCGATGGCGCTACCCGTCCGCTGCTGGGTGTTCGGGTGCTCGTCCCGCGGACGAGAGCACGTCCAGGCCTGCTCGCCGCACGGCTGCGGGCTCTCGGCGCGGACGCGGTGGAGACCGTGGTGTCCCGGCCCGGCCCGGCGGCCGGGCCGGGGTCACCGCTGGCCGACGTCGACGCCGATCCGGACCCGCGGATCGTCGAGGAGCTGCGTCACGGTGACCTGCACGCGGTCGCGTTCGCGTCGTCGACCGCGGCTCGGGCGACAACGGCACTTTACGGACCGTTGCCGGCCGGGATGCTGGTTGCGGCCATGGGCGAACGCACCGTCACGGCATGCCAGCGGGCCGGTCTGCGGGTCGACGCTGTGGCGGCCGAGCCTGGCATCCACCCGCTTGCCGCCGCCGTCGTCACCGCCGTGACCGAGGCCCGGTCGCGCTGACGGCGCTGGCCCCGGTGGCGGCGCTGCCAGGGCTGCCACCGGGGCCGGACAGCTGATTGCTGGCCAGCGTGTCCTCGATGCGGGAGGCAACCGCGGTCAGCACGCCGGGGTGCAGGCCGAGCGGGGCGGTGAGGTGCCAACGGGTGCCGGGGAACCGCTCCTGTGCCCTGGTGAGGGCGGCCGGGATGTCATGGGTGGTGTGGTTGCCCTCGAACAGGAAGAAGGGATGGGCGACGATCTCCGTGCAGCCCGCGGCGGCGAGAATCCCGTACCCGGCGGCGATGTCGGGCTCGATCAGCTCGAGGAAGGCCGGTTCCACCGCGTCCCAGCTGATCTGGACGTCGTTTGTGGCCCGATCAGCCTGGGCGAACAACCGCGCGAGTGTGCGGACAGTCGCGTTCGCCGTATCCCGTCGCGAGCCGTGCCCGATCACCAGTAGACCCCGCATGCCTACCAGTCTGCGCCGGACCCGCCCGATCAGCCGCCTGTGCCGGCGGCGTCGCCGGAGCCGTGGCCGTCGTCGGAGCTGTGACCAGGGAAGATCTTGGCGGACGGGTCGATGATGGGCGCGGCGTTGTTGACGGCCGTGGCGACCTCGCCGAAGCCGGTCGCGATCAAGCGTACCTTGCCGCGGTACTCGGTGATGTCACCGGCGGCGAAGACCCGTTCGACGCCGGTCGCCATGGTCGAGTCCACCACGATGTGGCGCTTGTCGATCGTCAGGTTCCAGCGGGTCAGAGGTCCCAGATCCGCGGTGAACCCGAGCGCGGCGACGATCGCCTGGGCCTGGCGGACCTGGCGCTCACCGGACTTGCTGTGGGTGAGTTCCACCTTCTCCACCTGGCCGTCGCCGTGGATGGCGGAGACCTCCGTGTGCGTCAGGATCTCGACGCGGGAGGACAGCACCTTCGCGACGGTGTGCGCATGGGCGCGGAAGCGATCGCGGCGGTGCACCAACGTCACCGAGCGCGCCAGCGGCTCCAGCGCGAGCGCCCAGTCGAAGGCGCTGTCACCGCCGCCGACGATGATGACGTCGGCGGCGGCGTAGACGTCCAGCTTCGGGACGAAGTACGCTAGGCCACGGCCCAGATGGTCGCCGCCGACAGGCAGCGGGCGGGGCGTGAACGTCCCGAGCCCGCCGGTGATGAGGACGGCCTTCGCCCGGACCCGTGTCCCCTGCACACTGGTGACCACGACGCTGTCGGCCTCATGAGCCAGTTCGGCGGCCTGTTGAGCGAGCAGGTAGGTGGGGGAGAACGCCCCGGCCTGCGCGACGAGCGCGGTGATGAGATCACGGCCGCGCACAGCCGGGAAACCGGCCACATCGTAGATCATTTTTTCCGGGTACATAGCGGTGACCTGACCCCCGGCCTCGGGCAGGGAGTCCATCAGCGCCACGGACATCCCGCGGAACCCAGCGTAGTAGGCGCCGAAGAGACCGGCTGGCCCAGCGCCGATGATCAGTATGTCGGTGTCGAGGTCCGCCGGTGTCGAGTTGTCCGGGCCTGCGGGGGTCACTGCGTCCACGCGTAACTCCTGGGGACTCTGCGTTCTGCGCCTGGGTGGCCCTGCCGGATTGCATTCGCAAGGGCCGGTCGGCACTACGGAAGGGAAACTCCGCTCCTATCCTGCCCCACGTAGAGCGACCGGCGATAGGGACGCGGCGTCTCCCGGGGCTGGGCGCATCCCCGAGCCCATTTCCTGATTGAGCGCCCGGCGGCAGCGGGCGTGGACATGGCATCGCGCGCCGGCTATTTCTGATCGGCGGCCTGA
>NZ_CAKJTR010000191.1:6524-9107 GCF_917627355.1 Protofrankia sp. Cj3
TCGGTGGTCTGGCCGGTGGTCTGGCCGGTGGCCTGGATCGATGGTCGCGGCGCGGTGCCGATGGGTGACACCGGCCGTTGGGGCCAAGCGGTACGCCCGATCGCCGTACCATCGCGGGGTGAGCCTTGCAGATGATGCCGACAGCGGTTCTCCGGTACTTTCATCATCGGCGTTGGGTGAGGAGGAGATCGCGTCCGTTCTCGCCCGTGCCGCCGGTGGCGGGCGGATCACTCCCGAAGAGGCGCTGCGGCTGTACACGAAGGCCCCACTGCATGCCCTCGGCCAGGCTGCCGACGCCGTCCGCCGCGGTCGTTTCCCGGACGGCATCGCAACGTACATCATCGATCGGAATATCAACTACACGAACGTCTGCGTGACCGCCTGCCGGTTCTGCGCGTTCTACCGCGCTCCTGGGCATTCCGAAGGCTGGGTCCGCGACGTCGACGACATTGTCGCGAAGTGTGGTGAAGCGGTGGAGCTGGGAGCAACCCAGATCATGCTCCAGGGCGGTCATCACCCCGAGTTCGGCATTGAGTGGTACGAGGGCACCTTCGCGGCAATCAGGCGGGCGTACCCGCAGCTCACCCTGCATTCTCTGGGCGCCAGCGAGGTCGTTCACATCGCGCGGACGTCCGGGCTGAGCCATGGCGACGTCATCGCCCGGCTGCGCGACGCGGGGCTCGACAGTTTCGCCGGGGCGGGAGCGGAGATTCTCACCGAGCGTCCTCGGCGCGCGATCGCCCCGCTCAAGGAACCGGGGCAGGTCTGGCTGTCAGTCATGGAGACCGCTCACGGCCTTGGCATGGAGTCGACCGCGACGTTCATGATGGGCACCGGCGAGACCAACGCCGAGCGCATCGAGCACCTGCGGATGATCCGTGACGTCCAGGACCGCACCGGCGGTTTCCGGTCGTTCATCCCGTGGACCTACCAGCCGGAGAACAACCACCTGCGCGGCCGGACCCAGGCGTCGACCATCGAGTACCTGCGGCTGGTGGCGCTGGCCCGGCTCTTCTTCGACAACATCGCGCATCTGCAGGGCTCGTGGCTGACGACCGGCAAGGAGGTCGGCCAGCTCACCCTGCACATGGGCGCGGACGATCTGGGTTCGGTCATGCTGGAGGAGAACGTGGTGTCCTCGGCCGGTGCCCGTCACCGCACCAACCGGACGGAGCTGATCGGTCTGATCCGCGCCGCCGACCGGATCCCGGCGCAGCGCGACACCCTCTACCGGCACTTGGTCGTGCACCGTGACCCGGCGCAGGATCCCGTTGACGACCGGGTGGCCTCGCACTTCTCCTCGACCGCGCTGCCATCGCCACCCATGCTGCCGATTGTCGCCACAAGGTGACGCCTTTCATCGATCCGCCATGACGAACGGCCGGGGCCGGCAGCGGAAATCCCGCTGGATCTTCCGGACCCGGGGTGCGCTGGGAGCAGCTGCTCAACAGGGATAGCCGGTTACGGTGGCGTCCGGCTGGCCCCATTCACAGGGCGCTCGTGGGATCGCTGGGCTGTTTACCCGCTGCCTGGCCAGAGCGCCCTCGCGCCGCCCCAGCCCCGCGCCGCCGCGCCCCCTATTACCGGACGCTCTCAATCTCACCCAGTCATGTCGAGCGTTTTGGCGCGGGATGCGCTTTGCATACATTTCCAAGATTCAGAGTGGGTTCTTAGCGGTCGCCGCCGGCAGCGGTGGAGCGCTCGAAGCGTTCGGTCCAATAGATGTGATTTATATCACATACACTGGCTCTTGTTCGGTTGATTCTTTGCAACCAAAATCGAGTTTGCTTATCAAACTCACTGTGCTGATGTGTGCTTCGTCCACTGGAGCCTGAACGGAATCTAGGAGTGAAAGTGGCTGAGGTCGTGTCCGGAATTTTGTCCGAACCGCTGGATATTCTGGGGCGACTGTTGGCGCCCGAGGGAAAGCAAAATCCATATCCATTATACGAGGAAATGCGCGCGCATGGCCCCGTGGTGACCATTGCGGGCGTTCATACATTTATCACCGGCTACGCTGAATGTGCGCAGGCGCTGCGGGAACCGCGGTTGTTGTCAACCGATGCGGCGGTTCAGGACCAGCGGCTTCAGGGCTGGCATGAGCATTCGTCCTGGCGCTGGCTCACACAGAACATGTTGTTCAGCAATGATCCGGATCACGATCGCCTGCGCCGGTTCTTCGGCAACGCGTTTTCCGCGCGGCGGGTTGCCGAGATGCGGTCGTTGGTTGAGGAGCTGGCCTACGATGCCGTGCGGCACGTCGCCACGCTCGGAGCGGGTGGCCAGGTCGTGGATCTGGTCCCCGAGTTCTCCTTCCGGTTCCCGATGGCTGTCATCGGCCGGCTGCTTGGCGTTCCCGAGGCCGACCAGCTGAGATTCCGCGAGGCCATCGGGGACATCACAAGTGCCCTCGAACCGGTCCGCGACCTACGCGAGCTGGAGCGTGGGGACGCGGGTATGGATCTGTTGGCGAAATACTTGACCACGCTCATCGCGCGGTTACGAGAGACTCCCGGCCCGGATCTGACCAGCGGCTGGATCAAGGCCCTGAACGAGGACGCGGAAATTACCGAGGAGGAGCTC
>NZ_CAKJTR010000192.1:0-4490 GCF_917627355.1 Protofrankia sp. Cj3
GATGCATGGCTGTCGCTCAGGGTTCACTGTCCGGTTTCGTCCGGTGGCCAGCTCGACGAGCGGCTGGAAGAACATCCGCGGGCCGCCCCGGTCGAACAGCTTCCGGCGGCAGTCACTCGGTCAGGCGCGCCAGGGCGGCCAGCGGGACAATGCTCGCTTGTCGTGCCTGGAAAGGCCGATACAGCGGATGGCGGCAGATCATCGTCAGGTGACGAGGGGCGCGGTGGGGTGGGTGGGACGGGTACCGCGGGTGCCGCGGGCGCTGGGGTGGGTGCACGGGTATCGCCGCGCCTGGCTGCGCGGCGACGTGCTTGCCGGAGTGACGGTGGCGGCCTACCTGGTGCCGCAGGTGATGGCCTATGCGGGGGTCGCGGGTCTGACGCCGGTGGCGGGGCTGTGGGCGGCGTTGCCCGCGCTGACGATCTACGCGGTGTTCGGGTCCTCGCGACAGCTGTCCGTCGGCCCGGAGTCGACGACGGCGCTGATGACAGCCGCCACCATCGGGCCGCTGGCCACGGGGGACCCGGGCCGGTACGCGGCCCTCGCGGCGGCGCTTGCGGTTGTGGTCGGGCTGTTGGCGCTCATAGCGGGGGTGGTGCGGCTGGGGTTCGTCGCCGATCTGCTCTCCCAGCCGATCCTGGTCGGTTACCTGGCCGGTGTCGCCATCATCATGATTGTCGGTCAGCTGGGCAAGACGACCGGTGTTCCCGTGTCGGGCAAGCATCTGTACGGTGAGGTCGCGTCGTTCGTACATCACGTGGGGGCGGCCCAGGTGGGCACCGTCGCGCTCGCCGCGAGCGTGCTGGTGTTCCTTTTCCTGCTCGAGTGGCGCTGGCCTGGCGTGCCGGGGCCGCTGCTCGCCGTCGTGCTGGCCACAGCCGTCGCCGCGGTGTTCGATCTGCGCGCGCGTGGGATCGCGGTCGTCGGCGGCATTCCCGGCGGCCTGCCCCGGCCGACGCCGCCGGCTGCCGAAGACCTGGTCAAGCTGGTGATCCCCGCTCTCGGGGTGCTGTTCGTCGGGTTCACCGACAACATGCTGACCGCCCGGGCGTTTGCCAGCCGCGCCGGCCACGGGGAGATCGACGCGGGCGGGGAGCTGTTCGCGCTCGGCGCGGCCAACCTCGGTACCGGGCTCCTGTCCGGTTTCCCGGTGAGCAGCAGCGGCAGCCGCACCGCGCTCGGCGCAGCCGCCGGCAGCCGCAGCCAGCTGCACTCGTTGGTCGCTGTCGTCGCCGTGGTCGGGGTGCTGCTGTTCCTGCACCCGGCGTTGGCCGCTTTCCCGACGGCCGTGCTCGGCGCGATCGTCATCTATGCCGCGGTCCGGCTGGTGGATGTGGCGGGCTTCCGGCGCCTGGCCCGGTTCCGGCGCAGCGAACTGCTGCTCGCGCTCGCCGCGCTCGCCGGTGTGCTCACCTTCGACATCTTCTACGGCATCCTGATCGCCGTCGCCCTGTCGCTCGCCGACCTGCTGACGCGGGTGGCGCGGCCGCACGACGCGATCCTCGCCCGCGTGCCCGGGGTCGAGGGCATGCACGACATCGACGACTACCCGGGCGCCGAACTCATCACGGGTCTTGTCATGTACCGCTACGACTCGCCGATCTTCTTCGCCAACGCCCAGAACTTCCGTCGCCGCGCGCTTGCCGCTGTCGGCGAGATGGCGCGACGAGGCCCCGTCGAGTGGTTCGTCCTCAACATGGAGGCGAACACCGAGGTCGACATCACCGGCCTGGACGCCCTGGAGGAGCTACGCGCGGAACTCGCCGGCCGGGGCATCGTCGTCGCGCTCGCCCGCGTCAAACAGGAGCTGCTCGACGCTCTTGTCGCCCATGGCGTGGCCAGCCGGATCGGTGCCGGCCGCATCTTCCCGACCCTGCCCGCCGCGATCGCCGCGTACACGGAGGCCGCCGGCCTCGCAGATAAGAGCGCCCGAGGATAGGACTGTCCGGCTCGCGGCTCCCCGCATCCCGCCCGGCCGCGTTGTCGTCAGTCGGCTCCCAGCACCAGGGCGCCTTCCTCCGCCGCCTTGCCGGATCGGGCGCGGCTGAGCCGCTCACTGATCGAACGCCCTATCCTCGGGCGCTCTAAGCACCTCGGGCGGGAGCACCCGGCGTCCTGACCCGTGCTGATACCGATCAGCGGGCGGCCCGAGCCAGTCGGCGCGGGCGTCTTACGACGGCTTCCGAAACACGCCCTAACGCCCCAGGAGCGGTCCGAACTCCGCATCCCAGTTGATCAGATCAGGCTCCATCTCAGCCGGAACGGTCGTGTAGGTGTGGCGCAGGAAGGCGGCGACCCGCTGCGACGGGAGTTCCAGGTCCGCCCGGCCGGTCGGACTCGTCAGCGTCAGCGCCGTGATCCGCGGTCTGTCACCGTGGGCCGGCCGGACCCACACGTCTCCCATGTCAGCCGGCTGAGGGCCGCCTGCCGCGAGCAGGTCGCGCGCGAACGTCCACCTGACGGTCTCGCCGGCCGCCACCCGAATGACGAGTGTGATCGCGATGGGGTCGGCGGGATCGAAGATCATATAGCCGGTCAGCGGCAACCGTTCACCGTTGTCCGTGACCAGGGCGATGGGCAGGTCACGGCTGATTTCCTTTGCCGCGGATGACCGATGGCGGGGCATCTCGACCGTCCTCGTCTTCGTCCTTGTCCATGTCGTGGGCTGTTCTGCGCTCGCCTGACCAATTCTGTCCGCACGCACCGCGCCGATCATGAGACAGCCGGTCAGCGTTGGCAGGAGGAACGGACTCCTGCGTCTGGTCCGACCGGCGGAACCTCACCGTCGTGTCACGCACGGCTTCGGCTCCATCGCCCGTGCCGAGGCGGACGAGGTCAGCGACGTCGATCTGTTGGCCGGCCTCGCTCCCGGGCGAGGGCTGTTCGATCTCGGGGATTCATCAGCGACGCCGCGGCGGCGCTGGACGTCCACGTCGACGTGACCACGGTGGCTGGGCCGCGGTCGCGGCTACGGGCGGGTTCTCGCTGAAGCCGTCGAGTTGTGAAGCCCGACGACGAGCGCCTCCGCGGCGTCGTGGGCCGGGCCGTTCGCAACCAGCCCGCCCGGTGCCAGACCGCCGACGAGGAGCGCCGTGAGGGCGGCGGTCACCGCCCACAGTTCGCGTCGTGTGAGGTCAGGCTCGCCGACGTGGTCGCGCCGTCCGGTGTATCCGGTGAAGAACCAGCGTGCGACCGTTGCCCCGTTGGCCGCCGTCGCGACGACCAGCGCCAGCATCGGCAGCGGTGACGATTCGCGGATTCCCTCGATGAGGAGATCTTCACCGACGAATCCCACCGTGGCCGGGAAGCCGGCGACGGCGAGCCCGAGGAGCAGGAAGGCGACGGCGAGTTTCGGGGTGCGGGCAAAACTGCCACCGGCTCCGGTGCTGCCGATGGGCCCTCGGCGGGCCTCGGTCGCCGACAGCACCATCAGGACACCGGCCATCCCGATGGCGTAGACCTGCCAGGCCAGAATTGCCCCGGCCACGGTCGTCGGTGACGCGTCCGCGATGCCGCACGCGACGATCCCCGAGACGCTGACGGCCAGGGCGCTCAGTCCGCGCCGGGCGTCGGGCTGGACGAGCCCGAGCAAGCCGCCGAGCAGCGCGGACACGGCGCCGGTCACGAGCAGCCCGGTCCCGGGCGCTGGTATGCCGCCGGCAAGGAGCAGCATCGGAGCGGTAGGAGCGGTCAGGAACACGACGACCAGGCCCATGGGCGCGGACTCCACCAGGCCGGAGATCCACAGGTGTAGGGGCAGCAGACCCAGCCGGACGGTGACGGCGGCGACGATCGCCGCGGTGCCGATCGTGCCCGCCCATCCCGGCGCGCCGTGGACAGCGAGGACGATCACCCCGAAGGCGGCCAGCGTGATACCGAACACCTGGTGGACGGCGAACAGCCGAGCCGCCCCCCGCGGACCGAGACGGCCGCGTAGCTCATGGCACGTCGCGGCGGAGGCCAGCGCCCACAGGGCCACGATGACGGCCGGCTCGCCGGTCGCGGTCGTCGCGAGCCCGCTGGCGAGCACCACCAGCACGTGGGTGAACGTGCTGGTGGTGTGTGTACGCATCGGTGCCAGCGCGACGGCGAGGAGACCGGCCAGCGCCGTGGCGACCGGCGTCCACCGGGCCCAGCCCGCCGCCAGGGTGGCCGCCGTGTGGACGCCGGCGTCGGTCAGCGCGTCGTCGACGAGTCCGGCCAACGGGACGCAGCCGACCGTCACCGCGAGCGCGGCCCCTGCCCAGGCTGTCGCGTGGGCCCGTGCTCGCCGCGCGTCGAGGCGTCGGCGGGCGAGATCGCCGGCGCCGAGCAGTGGCAGGACAGCGGCCAGCAGCGGGCCGAGCGCCACCGTCATCATCGTCCCCCGGCTGCGACATCGTCGGCTGGCGCGCTCTGGCCGGCCTGTTCGTGGACCGGCGCGCTCCCGCTGACGGGCCTGGGGGCCGCGGGGCCATGCGGCGCCGTGCCCAGCGCCCCCGTGCCGCGTG
>NZ_CAKJTR010000192.1:4968-8331 GCF_917627355.1 Protofrankia sp. Cj3
AGGGCGTACCGATACAGCGGGAGCTGCCAGCGGCCTGGGACGAGCCGTTCGAGATGGCGGCCGGTGTGCGGCAGCGTCCGTCCCATCGCCTGTTCGAGATGGTGCCGGTCGTGCAGCAGGCTCGGTGAGCGCAGGATCTGCGCGCCGCGTACCGCCGCGTGTCCCAGGATGTGGAGGGCGGCCAGCAGGTCCAGGCCCAGACCGATCTCGGCGACGATCAGCCCGACCTGCGTCATGGACGCGTAGGCCAGGGCGTTTTTGATGTCTGACTGCACGCGGCCGACGAGGGTGGCGTGCAGGGCGGTCGCGAGACCGAGGAAGACGACGACCGCGCGGGCCGCGGGTGCCGCGTCGAGCAGGGCGTGGCTGCGTAGCAGCAGGTAGGGGCCGAGGTGCACCGAGATCGCGCCGTAGAAGATCGCGCTGGACGGGGTGGGTCCCTCCATCGCCCGAGGCAGCCAGCCACTCGCCGGTACCAAGGCCGATTTGCCGACCACAGCCAGGACCAGCAGCAGCGCCACGAGGGTCGCGCTGGCCGCCGAGCCCGGCACGGGGAGCTGCGCCCAGTTCGTGCGGCCAAGCGCACCGGTCCAGCTCGTCCAGCCTGTCGCCGGGACCGGCGGACCGACCAGGTCCACCGATGCGGCCGCGCCGGCCAGCAGCGCGGTCCCGGCGAGCAGCCCGACGTCGCAGGCGCGGTAGGTCAGCAACGCGCGCAGCCCGTGGCGCACTGGTCCACGCCGTTCGTGGAAAAAGGCGATCAGCAGGGCCGAGGACAGCCCGACCAGCTCCCAGCCGACGAACACGACGGCCAGGCTTCCGGCGAGCACGACCAGTTCGACCCCGGTGCCGAACAGCGTGAGCAGCAGGTAGAAACGGAAGAACCCGGGCTCGCGGTGCAGGTATCGGCTCGACAGCGCGCCGATCAGCCCGATCAGCGCCGCCGCGGACAGCGCGAACGGGACGGACAGCCGATCGGCCACCAGGCGCCAGCGCCAGGCATGCCCGGACGTCGCGAACCAGGTACCGAGCCGGACGTCGATCATGGCGCGCCCGGTCACCAGCAGGGTCAGGCCGAGGACGGCCGTGGCGAGCGCGACGGTGGCGAACACGATGGCCACGACGGTGACCGTGGCCCGTTCCGACCGGCGGCGGCCGAACCACAAGGCAAGGGCCTGCCCGGCGGCCCCGGCGGCTGGCAGCGCGACCGCGGCCGGCAGCAACGCGGAGCCGACCGCGCTGTCCGCGCCCGTGGACAGCTGGGCTGTGAGCGTGTTCCTCATCCCGTGGGCCGCGCGTCGCCTGGCCGACTGCCAACATGATCGTTGATCGCATGGCCGTCGGCGGCGAGGCCGGCTCGCGGTGGGCCGCCGGCCGCTGGCGGCGCGGTGAGAACCGCGGCGCACCCGAGATGCTGGCGATGGCCGGCGTAGTACTCCGCCGACCGGGTGACCACTGGCAGTGTGAGGTCCTCCGGCTGGTGCTGGCGGAACGTGCCGTCGACGTACAGCTGGAGGTCGGGTCTCCGCGGGTCCCAGGCGGCGAGCTGGATCCACCCGCCCGTGACGAGTCTCGCCAGCCCCGGATTCTCGCGCAGCAGGCGGGTGAGGAGCTCGGGGGTGGCCTCGGCGATCACGAGCAGACGCATCGGCTCGTGGATCTCAACCATCTGCCAGGGCAGGCCGGTGCGAAGGTCGGAGGCGTGCCCGTCCATGACGCCGACCATCGCGGTGATGTTGTGCGGCAGCTTCGTACCGCTGCCGTAGCCCACCGGATCGACGGAGCTGAAGTAGTACTCCAGGTTGATCCCCGCGCCGACCGGCCCGGCCGACAGCAACAGCCGCGCAAGCACCTCGCCATCCGGATCCGTCGTCGGATCATAGGAGACGAGAAAGGCACGGCGGTCCAGATACAGCCCGCGGGTGCGGGACCGGCGTCCGATCACACAGACGGCGTTCGTGGCGTGCCCGTACTCCGGCCGTGGCTGGCCGATGTCGCGGGCATGCTCCTGGACGTGGGCCAACGCCTGGTCGGCGTCGATGTCGGTGGGCGCGGACTCGAAGCGCCGGCACCGTTCCCGCGCGTCCAGCCGGCGGGCCGCGTCCATAGCCTCCTGGAGCCGGCTCAGGGCCGGGCGGAACCGGCCTGGCACACGATCGACGTCAAAGTAGTCGATCGACTCGTCGCACGTGTTGTGGTAGGCGCCGAGGAACCAGATGCTCGCATCCAGGTGGATGCCCCGCTGGGCGAGCGCGTCGCGCACCCGGGGGTGGTTGGCCATCGCGGCGAAGGCCCGGGCGTTTGGCCCACCCTGGCCACCGCCGGTGGCACCGCAGTCGTGGGCGGCTTCGTGGGGGTTGTTCAGGCTGGACGATCCGTGACCAGCGATCAGAACGAGCTGCTCCGTGCCTGAGCCCGCCTGCGCGGCGGCCGTCGCCCCAGGCATCGTGGCACCTGGAGGCGTTGCCGGGAGGATGCCGGTCAGGCCGATGGTGGTCAGCATCGTGTCGACGATGTCGGTCATCTCCGCGACGGTGTAACCCAGCCGCAGCGGCGCTGATCCGACCCCGGGCACCAGCGCGCCGGATGCCGTGCTCGAGGGCGTGTCCGAGAGTGCGCCCGGCGCCGCCAGCACCGGGTTGGCAGCGGCATGCTCGGCGTCCTCGGGGCATTCGAGGACGAGTCTGCTGCGCGGCCGCGGCGCCACCGTGTGGTGGACATGACGCGCCCAGTGTTCGGCCGTCCGCGGGAACAGGCAGCGGCTGACGAGCGGCACGGTCGAGGCCAGACCGGCGAAGATGGTCAGGGCCGCACCGCGGCCGAGGGTTCCGCGGGCCGTCGACAGCAGGTGCCCGACGTGTCCATAACGGCGCATCGCGCGGCGGTAGGCCGCGTGCTCGGTCTCGTCCACGGCCCGCTCCACGACCAGATGGCCTGGTGTGATCGTGACCGGGCACAGCGCACGCGGCCGGACGTCGTCCAGGCCCTGGTAGGCCATGGCCACGCCGAAGAAACCGGCCGCGCCGTAGGTACGCACCGCAGGGCAGTGCTCCTCAAGGTGCCGGCGCAGCGACTCCTCCCGCTCGTCCATACAGAACACGGCGTGGAAGGCCGTGTTCTGTATGGCGGGCTCGGCGGTCGCGGTGGAATTCCGGCTGTGGGTGGACAGCGCGTCCAGGATGGTCATCCGGTATCGGCGTTCATATGCCTGGTGCAGCAGCCAGCGCCGTCGTCGCTCGTCGAAATCGGCGACAGCCCGCAGCCAGGCGCTGGCCCACCGGTCCTCGGTGAGCAGACCGAGATCGACGTCCATCAGCTGGGCCAGCACGAATGCCTCGTACACCAACGCCGTGTCCATACCCG
>NZ_CAKJTR010000192.1:8768-9578 GCF_917627355.1 Protofrankia sp. Cj3
CGGGGCAAGGGAGCCGAGATCGGCCGGCTCGGCCCCCGGGCCGACACGTACGGTCAGCACATACCGGGTGGCGAACACCTTGAGCAGGAGCTGCACGGCGAGGAAGTCAACGAGCCGCGCAGGGGACGGCTGCGTCGGAACCCGGTCGGGCCGGATCTCGAACTGGCGTACCATGCCGGCCCAGCCGCGCAGGGACAGCAGGTTCGCCTGGATCGCCGCCGGCCAGGCCGACTCGGGCAGCTGCAACGCGCGAAGCGCCCACACCACGGTCCGCGTCGCCGTCCATCCCTGCGCCGCCTGCTCGCGAAGAACCACATCGAGGCCGCGCCAGACCGGGTCAGGCCGATCAATGGGCAGGCCGAACAGCCGCCGGAAAACGCCCAACAGGCCGTCCGCGCGGTCCGGCATCCGCCAGTACGCAATGCCTTGATCAAGAAAAGCGGAACACAACTGAATCAGCACCGGATGCACGAACTCATCCGTGTCCACGCCCAGGAGACGCAGGATCTGGTCGCGGCGCCGCGCCGGTGCCGCGCCGGCGGGTGCCGGTGGACGTTGGCGTTCCAGGGCGTCCCAGACCTCCGCCAGCAGCCGAGCCTTGGGCGTCGGCTGACCGTGCGGCAGCGTCTGACCAGGTCCTGCCCGCCGGATGCGCCCCCATCGCGCGGCGGTCCGGGTGGCCCCGCGCCGGGACGAACTCCGCGCCGATTCATGGTGGCCTGGGCTGGCATAACGCGGTCCGCGACGGCCGGTCGCGAGACGGCGGGTCCCAGCCGGGCGCTGGCTCTCCGAACCTCCGGGCGCCGGCAG
>NZ_CAKJTR010000193.1:0-1733 GCF_917627355.1 Protofrankia sp. Cj3
GCAGCGTCAACAGCTATGCGGCAATCCAGAGAATCCCGGTGGCCGAACGCGCCTGCCAGAGCGAATACGCCGCGTCGCTGTGTGATCGACTCTCGTTTGCAGGCAAGCCGTTCGCGTACGTACGCGAGAAGTTCGCTCAGTCGACACTGTGCCGGCGACGGCACTCTCCGCATTTTTTCGATCACTCACCCTGCAAGTCTGGGCTCGCACGCACATGATCTCCCATTCGATCTTCCGATATATGGAGCGCAGGGACTCAGAGAGTCGGATGGCCTGATAGCCGACATGATGGAGGGCTTTCGTGGACCGACCGCCGAACCTACCCGAAGCTCAGAAGACGGCCCGGCCACGCTTGGGTCGCCGTCACCGCGCACTAGCGGGGTTCATCGCCACGGCAACATGGACACTCGCGTTGGCGATTCCAGCAAGCGCCGAGCCAATTCCGACCTCAATACCAACTACGACATCAACGGTAGTGCCGGGTGCGCCGGACGAAATCAAAGTTGATCCAACCTGGGGTACCGCACCCGGCAAAGACAAGGTCCAGATGTTGCTCGACTTCCTTTCGCAGGCAGGCTTGTACTGCTGCCTTGCAGCGATCATCCTGGGCGGAGCCATCATGAGTCTCGGGAAAATGATCGGATCAGCGCAGGGCAACCGTGGCGTCCCACTCGTTCTCGGTGGCGGCGGTGGCGCAATCATCGTCATTCTCGCGCCCGGAATCATCAACTGGCTTGTGAAGTGAGTCGCGTCCTGTTGATTGCGGTGGTGGCCTGGCACGCCGCGGCGCCGCGGTACGTCAACCCGATTATCCGGGCGAGGGCTTGATGCGCGTCGTCACCAGCTGGGGTGCGGAGACGTTCGCCAACGCGGTGGTCGGCTGGTTCGTCAGGAGCCTCCTGGATGCTATCGGTCTCATCATCGGAGATTTCTTCAAGGAGACGACGCGTCCGCATGTGACCGCAACCGAGTTCATCGGTGCTGGTGGCACCTACACGGTTGTCGCCTCGATGAGTGTCCTGCTGCTCGCCGGTTTCACGTTCCTGGGCGTGATACAGGGATTGCTCTCGGGAGAACCGGGGCAGGCGCTGGTTCGGGTTCTTCGTGACATCCCGCTCGCAGTGTTGGCGATCATTGGTTTCCCCTGGCTGGTCGATCAGTTGCTGACGCTCGCCGATGTTCTTTGTAGTTGGATACTGCCCTCGACCGATACCGCGACCCGTATTCTGACGGTGTCCGCCGTCAACAATATTAAAGGCACGGGTAGTGGACCCGCGCAGCTACTGATAGCTGTGGCAGCGTTCACCGCGACGGTACTGATCTATCTGGAGCTGGTTGTTCGTAACGACCTCGTCTATCTGGTTGTCGCGCTTTCTACGCTATCGTTCGCTGGTATCACGATGCCGGCGGCACGGCCAACTGCACGCAAAGCAGTCGAAACGATAATTGCGATCATTCTCGCGAAACCGGCGATGTACATCGCGCTGCGGGTCGGTCTGGATTTCCTGCTCGTGCAGGAGAAAGGCTCTCCGCTTGGTACCTCCGGATGGGGGAAGCTGATTGTTGGATTCACCGTCATCATGCTGACCGCGTGTGCTCCGTTCGTAGTGTGGAAATTGATCCCGGCCGCCGAAGGCTATGTGCTCGCACAGGGCTTGTCCCGGGCGCCGATGCGGGCGGCGATGCAGGCCGTGCAAACCGCGTACTGGGGTCAGGCGCTCCTGGGCGGAGTA
>NZ_CAKJTR010000193.1:2206-9086 GCF_917627355.1 Protofrankia sp. Cj3
GGCCACCAACGCCGGGACCGTCGTCGGCTGGCCGTATGGGTCCGCCGCGATCGTTGCCGGGAACAACGGGGTCTTCCGCGCGGCCGCGTCCGCGATCCGCCGCTGCTACAACCACGGGCACCGCCGGTGGTCCCGGATCACCGACGGACGGCGGGCCTCGGTCACCTGGGCCGCCCGGTCCACCGGCGGCGGGCACCGCGGAACCAGTCGGCACGCCCACGCCGTCTCCGGCTGGCGGCCCTGGGGGTGGTGCGGAGCCCTGGACGCCACCTCGTGCAGGCCCACGCCCCAGTACCCGTACGCCAGGACAAGGTGACCGCTCTCAGCGACCAGGCCGCCGCCGGATCCATCCGGCCGGCGCCGCTGACGATCAAGAAGCGGACGGTGATCGACCATGAGTGGCTCACGTCTGCCGGTGTACCGGCTCGTGGACAGACAGGCCGGTGGGGTGCTGTTCGGTCTGACCGTTCCACAACTTCTCCTGGTCGCGACGGGTCTTGGCGCGGTGGTCGTCTCAGTGTCCACGCATTCGCCACGGGGTCTTGCCACCGGTCTCGGGGTCGCCGGCGGCTGCGCGGCGTTGGCGTTCGTTCCGGCCGGCGGGCGGCGCCTGCACGCGGCGCTTCCGGATGCCGTGGTGTTTGCCGTGCACCGCCTGACCGGGCGGCATCGCTGGCTCGCGCCGCTACCGCTGCCACTCCTCACCGGCAGTCCGGCGCATGCCCGAACAAAGCGGCAATCGGCGGCGGCTCTGCCGCGCTGCCTGGCAGGGATGGACATCGCCGCGGTGCCACGCCCGGCCTGGGCGGACGGAGACCGACGCCTGGACCCTGTCGGCCTTGTCCGGGACGAACGCTCAGGGACCTGGACCGCGATCCTGGCGGTGCGAGGCGGATCGTTCTCCTTGCTCGACCCCGCCGACCAGCACCAACGGCTGGCGGGTTGGGCGCAGCTGCTGTCACAGTTCGCCCGCGAGTCCTCACCGCTGGTCCGGCTCGGCTGGTCGCTGTGGTCCGCTCCGGCACCCCTGTCGGAACACCTGTCATGGCTTGACGAGCGGACCGCGGAGCACTCCCCCATGAGTTCCTTCAACGACGCCCGCATCCGATCATCCGCGCTGGACGCCGCGGAAGCGGCATACCGCCAGCTTCTCGACGAACAGGCCACACACCTGCACCGCCACGACCTACGAGTATGGATAACCCTCGATCGCCGACGGATCGGCCGGCGAATGGGGACCCCACCGGACGCCACGCTCGCCGCCGCACGGGCACTGACCGACCGTGCACGCGCGGCAGGCCTGGTCGTCAGCGCGCCGCTGTCTCCAGTGGAGATCGCCGAAGCGATGCGGGTGCAGGCCGATCCATCGGTCGTGGCGACCCTCGCCCATGTCCGGCGTGGTCTGGCCGAGCATGCCGGGATGTCCAGCGTGCTGGCCACCACGCACGCCGGGCCGCTGTCGATGGAGATCCGCTGGACCGCAGTGCGGGTGGACAGCACGTGGCATCGGGTGTTCTGGGTCGCGCGGTGGCCCGCTCTCGGTCTGGAACCGGATTGGCTGGACCCGCTCCTGCTCCACGCTCCGTGTGTTCGCGCAGTCACGGTCGTGCTGGAGCCTGTGTCGCTTCGCGCGTCGCGGCGGCGAATCAACGCCGAGTCGGTGACGATCGACGGCCAGGTCGCGATCCGGGAACGGCACGCCTTCCGCGTCCCTGTCCACCTGACCCGGGCACACGCCCAGGTCGACCAGCGGGAAACCGAACTGGCGGCCGGTTTCCCCGAGTACGGCTATCTGGCTCTGATCGACGTGGCCGCGCCCTCACGCGAGGAGTTGGACGAAGCCAGCAACACAATGATCGACCTTGCCGCCCAGTGCGGGGTCACCGAGCTACGTCCGCTGCACGGCCGGCATGATGCCGCCTTCGCCGCGGCCCTTCCCCTGGGACGTGCCCCCGGTCAGGCGCTCCTGGAAGGCCGGGCATGACCCGCCCGTCGGCACCCCGCCGGCGCTCCCGCCTGGCGTCCACGGTCGGTAGGCGGTCCGGTCTGGCGCTTCCGCGTGGCGTGGCGACCACCGCTCATCTGTGCGCGATCTACCCGTTCGTGATCGAGGCCGGTCTCGGCGTCGCCGGGGCGTTCCTCGGTCGGGACAGGCTCACCGGCGGCGGGTTCTTCTTCGACCTGGTCGAGGCGTACGACGCCGGTCTCGTCCAGGGCCCGAACATGGTTGTCTCCGGCGCCGGCGCCTACGGCAAGTCCGCGCTGGTGAAGTCCTACGTCTACCGCACCGCGGTCCTCGCCGGCCCGACACGGTTCGTCGCCGTCATCGACCCGAAGGGCGAGTGGATACCCCTCGCCCGCGCTCTCGGCTGGGCGGCCCTGCAACTGCGTCCCGGCGGCAACCTACGGGTCAATCCCCTCGACCCCGGCCCGGCCGCCACCCGGCTGCCCGAGACCGATGCACTCAGTCATCGGACGGCTGTGGCCACCACTCTGCTCGCGATCTCGCTCAGGCAGGCGGAACTGTCCGCTGGCCAGCAACGCCTGATCGCGGTCGCCGTCCGCCGTATCTCCGAGGCCGGGCGGCACGGCGGCACACCGACGTTGGTCGATCTGCGTGATGTTCTCGCCCGGCCGGACACGGCTATGGCCGACGCGCTCGACACCACGGTGGACGAGCTCGCCGAACGACGCCGCCCGCTCCTGGATGCCTGCGCGATGTTGGTCGACCAGGACCTGCGTGGGATGTGCGACGGTCCGACCAGCGTCGAACTCGACTGGGAACACACCGGCGGGATCGTCCTCGACCTGTCCGCGCTCCTCACCAACCGCCGCGCGCTGAAACTCGTCCTCACCGCCGCGTCCGGCTGGCTTGCCGGAGCCATGTACGGGCAACCCGACCGACACAAACTCAACATCATCGACGAGGGCTGGATCGCTCTCGACGACCTCGCGATCGTTCGCTATCTCCAGGACCAGTGGCGCCTCGGCCGTCAGTTCGGCACCGCGAACATCCTCATCACCCATGCCATCGCCGACCTGGCCTCCCAGGTCGACAGCGACAAGGCCCAGGGCAGGATCGCCGAAGGGCTGCTGAACACCACCAGCGTCCGGGTGTTCCTCCACCAGAACCCCGAGCAGGTTGCCCGGCTGCTCAGCGACATGGGCCTGACCAGCACGGAATCGGCGCTCCTCAAGCAGTTCGCCCCGTTCCAGGCCCTGTGGAAGATCGGTTCGCGGACCGCACTCGTCGACCACGTCATCGCACCGTGGGAATGGACTCTAGCCGACACCGACCAGGCCATGCGCGGTCATCCGGATGCCCAACGCCAGCGCGGGGTGCATCCGGACGGCTACGATGGCACGTAGGGGTAGACGCGCCCCGGCGGTCATCCCCGGGCAGCAGTCGCTCTTCGACACCGACACGTTTGCCGGTCCTCCCAGCGCCACACCTGATGTGCCGCCTGCCGACGTCCCGACCCCCGAGTCGCCGGAACCATCGACCGCGCACGCTCCGACACCCGGCAAGACCAATGCCGATGCTCCTCGTCCGACCGCGGCGGTCGAAATCCCCCGAGAGGATCTCAGCGATGCCCGAGCGCAGGTACGACCCGCCGAGCCAGACCGGCCCGACGAGCCAGACCGAGCCGAACCCGTCCCGGATACGCCGGACAGTCGAGGACTGGATGACCCGGCACGCCCCGGCGACGGCGGCCAGGCTGGCGTCCGATCCGCACGGCCCGCAGGCGTTGGACGACGCGGCGGCGACGATCTGCCGCAAGCTCAACCGAGCCGAGGTTCTGCGGACGGACCCGACGACGGTCGAACCGGACGACGACGAGGAGTTCTACGTCGAGGACGAGATCTTGCTGGCGGTTCCGGCGGAGAAACTGGAGCGCGTTCTGGTCAGGATGCTGGCGTCCGACGAGGACTACTGGTCGATGCAGCTCCGGCTGCTGCCGATGATGTACCCGGCGGACCCGGCGACGCCGGAGCCGTTTCCCCGGCCGGCTCAACCGCGTCGCGACAGGTAGCGAAAGACGCCGCACAACCGGGCGGGCGGGCGTCCCCGGCCCAAGATGATCATCCGGAGCAGTTCCGCCCGCGATCGCAGGACAACCTTGCACCTCGTGGACTGAAGAGCAAGGCAAAGGCGAACCTCGCCGCCCTGCGGATGCTGCGCTGGCTGGAGGACGAGGGTCGAGCGTCAAGCCCGGCCGAGCAAGTGACGCTGGCGCGATGGTCGGGGTGGGGAGCGCTGCCCGGGGTGTTCGACGAGGCGAATGAGCAGTGGTCCGCCGAACGTGCCGCGCTCCGCGATGCCGACGCCTGGCGTGCCGCCCAAGCGTCCACGCTGAACGCACACTACACCGACGCGGCCCTGGTGCGGGTCTGCTGGGACCTACTCGAAGGACTTGGCTTCACCGGAGGGCGCGTCCTCGAACCCGGGTGCGGCTCGGGTAACTTCATCGGCCTTGCCCCGAACCTCCCGATCGACATTATCGGCGTCGAGGTCGACCCGACCACAGCCCGGATCGCCGCCGCGCTGTACCCCGACGCCGACATCCGGATGCAGGGGTTCGAGGACACGCGGCTGCCTATGAGCAGCTTCGACGCGGTGGTGGGCAACTTCCCGTTCGGGAACTATCCCGTGTTCGACCCGGTCCACAACCCGGCACGGCGTTCCATCCACAACCATTTCGCGATCAAATCACTGGACCTGTTGAAACCCGGCGGCATCCTGATCGCGATCACCTCGTCGTTCACCATGGACGCGCGTAATCCAGCGGCCCGCCGCGACATTCAGCAACGGGCGGACCTGCTCGGGGCGATCCGGCTGCCATCGAAGGCTCATGCCGCGGCGGCCGGAACCGACGTCGTCACCGACATCCTCGTGCTACGCCGCCGGCCGTCCGATGCCGAACCCGCGCTGTTCACCTGGGAAGACACCGTCGAGGTCGACCTCCCCGCGGAAAGCATCACCCCAGGCCATCCGGACACCGTACGGATCAACCGTTACTTCGTCGACAGGCCCGAGGCGGTCCTCGGGCGGCTGGGCGTCGGCGGCCCGTACTCGGCCACCGTGACCGCGGTCGTCGCCACCGACGACTGGAAAGAACGTCTGGCAGAGCAGGCAGGAGTCATCCGGGACTCCGCATTGCTCGCCGGTCAAGGCTGGTCCCCGCGGGCTCCCGAACCAGCGACACGCACGGCACCCGCGGCCGATCTCGACGGCGGAGGCCTAACCATCGTCAACGGCAAACTGATGGTCACAGGCGCAGGTGGGACGAGCCAGCCCGTGCGGACCCGCAACCGCGCCGAAGCCGCCGAGCTGCAAGTCCTGGTGGAACTTCGGGACACCGCACGACTCGTGCTGTCGGCGCAGGCATCGGACGATCCCGCCGACACCGTCGCCTGGACAGCCGCCCTGCGCCGGCTGAACGACCTGTACGACGCCTACCGCACGCGGTTCGGCGCGCTCGCGGACGCGGTCATCGAAAGCGGCGAACCCGACGGCGACGAAGTCGAGAGGGTCAGCCGGGTGCCGCGGGGTCCCGCCGCGCATCCTCCGCGACTCCGGGTGGCCGTTGCTCGCCGCCTTGGAGACCGTGGACCGGGCCAGCGGCGACGTCAACAAAGCCGCGATCTTCACAGAGCGGGTAGTGGCGCCGTTCCGCACGCCAACGGGCGCGGAGACCGCCGCGGAGGCGCTGTCCATCTGCCTTGCCACCGAAGGACGAGCCGATCTCAGCCGGATCGCGGGGCTGCTCGGCGTCAGCGAGTCGGCCGCGCTCGAGAAGCTGAGCAACCTCGCCTTCCAGAACCCAGAACACGGAGGGCATCTTGAGACGGCGGCAACCTATCTTTCCGGTAATATCCGGCGAAAACTAGCCGTCGCGCGGGAAACCGCCGAGTCCGACCCCCGATGGTTGCGTAACGTCACCGCACTCGAAGGCGTTCTACCGAAAGACCTGGTTCCGGAGGAGATCGGTGTGCAGCTCGGGGCACCCTGGATTCCCGCTGCGGACATCGGGGAGTTCATCGGTGACCTCCTGGGCATCCGCCCCGTGCCGGTCTACCACTCGCCGACGACCGCCACCTGGGCTGTCGACCTGGGCCGGAACCACCGTGCCCGTCTGGTCGCCGCGTACAGCGAGTGGGGAACGCGCCGGGCCAATGCGTTCGACCTGATCGAAAACGCACTCAACCTACTGCGACTTGCATTCCTCACCCTGCAAGACCTGGAAGCGGGAGACACCGCGTTCGACGCGGCGTTGGACGACGGATTCCGAGCCTCCCTCGACACCGACTCTCCCGATGACCTGGCAGTTCGGGTGAACGGTTGGCTGGACGTCGCCGTGAGCGGCGCGAACGGCGATGACGTCCGGGCAGTCGAGCTCCTCGGCCGAATGATCGACTTCTGCCGAGGGCGACTCGACCTGCTCAGCCAGCTCCACTGGCACCTTGCGGCCTGGCCGTACGACTCGGAAAACCCCGAGGTCCGGGACGGCCGTGAGGTCCGGTGTCAGATCCAAGCCCGGATCGAACAACACCTGCGGATCCGCGGCGCCGACCGCCGACCGCCGACATCAGCACCGCCGTCCGTCGTTGACTGGTCAGGAGCGCAAGAATGAGGAAACGAGCCAGAAGTGGACCGGCGGCACTGATCACGAGCCTACTGGTCGCGTCCGTCGCGGTGGAGATCGCGGTCCGCTGGCAGTGGCGGGCATGGTTCGTCGGCACCGTCGTACTGGCCGCCTTCTACGCCATCACCTGGAGACAGATCCTCCTACGGCGGGACGCCGAGGGCCGAGTGCGACGGGCCGAGGAGCAGGCTCGCAACGCCGCATCGCCGAAACCGACAGGAGCGGGAATCCGG
>NZ_CAKJTR010000194.1:0-2258 GCF_917627355.1 Protofrankia sp. Cj3
GGCGGGCCGGCCGAGAGCGTCCGCGAAGGCGGCCGCGGTCACCACGCCGACCCGCAGACTCGTGAACGGCCCCGGCCCGAGGCCCACCACCAGCGCGTCGAGATCGGCAGGGCATGCCGACGCCTCGTCCAGAGCCTCCCGGACCAGCGGTACCAGCAACTCCGCGTGCCTACGTGGATCCACGACCTGACGTGCCGCCCTGCGGGTCACCCGCACAACGCCCGTGCCGGCGACCGGCTCGGCCCATTCGACGTCCGCGAGAGCGACCGAACAGGCGGGTGTCGCCGTGTCAACAGCGAGAAGCAGCACGCCTGACAGCCTAGTGGTCGCGCCGATCAAATCGCATGATCAAACAATTCCAACCCGCGACTGTTGCGGTCGGTGACCGAGCTATTCCCCGGCCGCCGCCCACAACGACCGCAGGCGGGTTGACCATTCACCGTCGCTGCCAGCCATCCGGACGACGCGGACGCCCCCGTCGCCACAGTCCTCGGCGCCAGCGCCGAGTCCCGGCACGGCTTCGGGCGGCCGCTCGATCTCGACCCGCAGATACGTGCTGGCCAAGCCCTCCACCAGTCCCGAGCCCCACTCGACGACCGTCACGGACGTCTCGATCTCGGCGTCGAGGTCGATGTCCTCGACCTCGACGACCGCACCCAGCCGGTAGGCGTCCACATGCACCAGGGGCACTCGGCCGTCATCGTGCACCCGGGCGATCACGAAGGTCGGCGAGGTGACCGCCCCGGTGACACCCAGCCCGGCGGCGATGCCCTGGACGAGGACCGTCTTGCCAGCGCCGAGCGGCCCGGCGAGTATCACGAGGTCTCCGGCGCGCAGCCCGCCGGCCAGCCGACGGCCGACAGCACGCATGGACCGCGCTGTCGGAGCCTCGACCAGCCAGCCCTCTCCGTCGCTTCGGGCGAGGAAGGCGACAGGCTCGGGCGGGCCGGTCACGATGTCCGGGTCCGGAGGTCCTCCGGGCCGCGGTCATGGCGGGCGGGCGCGGCCTGGGTGCGGGCTCCCGGCGGGCGCGGCAGGCCTCGCGGCCGGGCCGTCGCCCGGTTCACCAGCGCGCGCAGTGCCTCGTTGACCTCGTTGGGGCGCTCCAGGGTGACGGCGTGCCCAGCCCCCGCCAGCACCACCAGGTCCGCCTCGGGGAGGAGTTCGCTCAGCGTCCGGCTGTGCTCCAACGGGGTCATGACGTCAGCGTCACCGACGAGGATCAGCGTCGGGGTCGTCACCAACGCCGCCGCGGCAGCGATCTTGTCGTGGTTGATCAGCGCTGGCAGGAAGGCTGCCATCACGTGCAGCGGCGTCGCGGCCACCATCTTCTCCAGAAAGGACACCAGCGGCGGCCCGACCGCGGCCGAGCCGAAGCCGATCCGACGGGTCGCGGCCCACGCTACCTGACTGCCATGGCGGCGGCCCCGCTCCAGCAGCGTGGGGGCGTACCGCATACCGACCGCGAGACCGGGCAGCGCGGTGCGCAGCATCTTCGTCGCCGCCACCGGCAGGCCGAAGGTGACCGTGGCCAGGCTGCCCGCGCTGGTCGACACGAGCCCGACCCCGACGATCCGGCCGCCGAACAGCTCCGCGTGCGCGTCGGCCAACGCGAGAATCGTCATTCCGCCCATCGAGTGCCCGACGAGGATCACCGGTCCAGTCGGCACCACCTCGGCCAGCACCTGATACAGATCATCACCGAGCTGCTCGATCGTGCACGCCGCGACGTCCGATGCGCCGGACAGGCCGTGGGCCCGCTGGTCGTAGAACACCAGCCGGCCGCATTCGGCGAGCTCTCGACGTTGGAACGTCCAGAAGTCGAGGCTGACGCAGAAGCCGTGGATGAAGACGAGGGTGAGCGCGGCACCGGGATCCCCGACGACCTCGACGTGCAACGGCACGCCGTCCGAAGCGACCACGGTGGTCGGCTCCCCCCCGACCAGCGGCACGAGATCGTCGTCTCCCGGCTCGGGCAGCGATCCCTCCCCCGGCTCGGCCAGCTCGGCTGTCCGGCCGGAACCGGGCCGGACCCGCCGCCGCGCCGCCGCGCCGGCAACGACAGCCGCGGCGAGCCCGGCGAAGGTCACCGATCGCGCGGCCCGCGAGCCGGCGACAGCGCGGCCGCCGCGGGCAAGCATCCGCCCGGCGCCCAGCACCTGGGCTGAAGCTGCCGTCCACGGGCCACCGGGCGGCAGGCCGTCATCATCGAGCGGCACGCTCACGGCAGACCGTTTTCCAGCCCGGCGGAGCCGGCC